>DASQIG010000080.1:0-5928 GCA_035631735.1 Burkholderiales bacterium
GCGCGCAATGTGCATCATCGTCTCGTTCTCCCGCAGGCAGTGCATGAAGAGCGCGCGCACGCCCCAGTTGCGGGCGCGCAGCACCGCGCGCATCAGCAGCGCGCCGCCGACGCCGCGGTTGCGATGCTCGCGCAGCACCGAGACGCCCAGCTCCGCATGCTCGCCGGCGCGAGCGACGTGCGCCGCGCCGATGATTTTCAGCTCTTGGTCGAAGACGCCGAACACCGCGTCTCGCTCGAAGCGGATGCGTGCCACGTAAGCGCGCACCGCGGTGTCGCTCGGCGCGGCGCCGAAGCGCAGCCTCCTGTCGTGCACGTCGAGCTCGAGGAAATGGCGCAGCAGGCCGGCGCGGTGCATGGGGGAGAGCTCCGTGACCGGCCAGTTCATACGTGCATCGGAGTCTTGCCTGGCGACGTTACGGCGCGGTGAATTCGATGCGTCGCCAAAGGCCGACAACTGCGGGATGTTCTTCATGTTGTTGATCCTCGGTAAGTAGCCGAATCACGGTAGAGCGGCTCGGCACGGCGCACAAACGATGATTGATCATCTCTCGCTTGAGAAACGCTCAACCTTGACGTGACGAATGTCGTGCCTTACTTCCCGTGTTTCAGTCGTAACGGGCGCGGGCGCCGAGAAATGACCTCGCCACGCGGCCGCCGCAGGATGAACCACGTTCAAATTCGCCGAGGCATGAAATGAAGGTTGGTACCGCCGGCACCGGCCGCATGGGAACCGCGATCGCGTTGCGGCTGCTGGAGAAAGCCCATCAGGTAACGGTGTGGAACCGTACGCGCGACAAGACAGCGGCCGCTGCGCGAGCGGGCGCCGCCGTTGCCGCGAGCCCGGCCGGGCTCGTCGCGACGAGCGACAGGATCATCACCATGCTCACCAACGCGGCGGCGATGCACGCCGTTTATACAGGCCGGGACGGCCTGCTCTCGGGAGATATCCGCGGCAAGCTCTTCATCGAGATGAGCACGGTGCGGGGCGCGGAGCATCGCATGCTCGCGCCCAAGGTGGAGGCCAAGCGCGCGCTGTTACTCGAATGCCCGGTGAGCGGCACCGTGCAGCCGGCGCGCGAGGGCAAGCTGTTCGGCTTCGCCGGCGGGACCTCCCAGGCATTCGCCGAAGCGCAGCCGCTCCTGCAGATACTGTGTCGCCGTGTCGAGCTCGTCGGTCCGATGGGCACGGGCGCCAGCATGAAGCTCGCGGCGAACCTGCTCCTCACCGTGTTCTGGCAGGCACTCGCGGAAGCCTGCGCGCTGATGAAGGGAGCGCCGCTCGCGCCGGAGAAACTGATCGAGCTCTTCGCCGACACCAATATCGGCGCCGGCATGCTGAAGGCGCGCGGCGCGCTCGTCGCTGCCGCGCTCAGGGGAGAGCCCGCGGGCGCCGCAAGCTTCGACGTGGACTTCATGCGCAAGGATCTGCGCGAGATGCTGCAGGAGGCCGCGGCCATGGACATCACGCTGCCGGCCGCCGCGCAAACCCTGAGCTCTTTCGACGGTGCCTCGCGCGCCGGCGCCGGAAAGATCGACGCTACGCAGTATCCGGCGTGGTGGACCCGCCGGGCGGCGGCGACGGAGAAGCAGATCAAAGCATGAACCTCGAGACGTTGTGGCGCGAGCTCGACGAGCGTGAAACGCGCGAAGCGCATTTCCCCCGCAAGCCGCGCCTCGAGTGCAATGGCGAGCTCATCGAGCTGCGCGCGGCGCGGCTCGTCGGCCTTCGCAGGTCGCCCCGGTTCCGCTGAAAGGAAGGACACCATGACCCTGGAAATTGACGTCGCCCCCGAGTTCGTCTGCCTCTCGTTCATCGTTTGGGGCGAGCGCGGCGCGCAACGGAACAAAGCCGCGGCCTATCTCGCGCAGCAGGACAACCAGTAAACAGGCGTGCGCTCCGCGGGCGTCGAGGAGTTCGTCGGCAAGCTGAGCGGCGGCCGCGCCTTTGCCGAGTTCGAGCGAACCTTCTTCGAGACCGCGCGTCCCAGCTCCCTGCTCAAGCGCTTCGCCACCCCTGAGGAGGTGGCGAACCTGGTCGTGTACGTCTGCAGCCCGCTCTCGTCCGCGACCAACGGCGCGGCGCTGCGCGTCGATGGCGGCGTGGTGCGGGCCTGCTTCTAGAGGTACTTGGCGAGCACGCTTTTCAGCGTTTCGGCGCTGTGCTCGAGCGCCCGCGCCCTTCTTCACCGGACATCCCGGGCCACAGTATCTCGCCGACGCCGTCGCGACCGAGCACGGCTGGCAGGGAGAGCGTCACCCCGTAGCGCGCCTGGTATGCGCCAACGGCGAACACCGCCTGCTCGTCCCCGAGCACCGCCTCGGCCATGCGCGCCGCGACCATGCCAATGCCGTACTGGCTGGCGCCGATGCCCTCGACGATCGAGATGTTCGCGTAGCGCACGTCATGTTCGACGGCACGGCGAAACTCGTCGAACCCAACGCGCCGCTGAGCGAGGAGGGTCTCGACGCCGGTGCCGCCGATGCGCGCCGTGGACCACAGAAAGACGCTGGAAATGCCGTGCTCGCCGACGACGTACGCATCGACGCTCGCCGGGCTCACGTTGAGGCGCTGCGCGAGGTGCGCGCGAAAGCGCAGGCTGTCAAGCGTGGGCCCCGTGCCGAACACGCGCCCATGTCCGGCGAGACGGCGGCCGATATCGGTGAGCGGCTCGGGCGGATCGGTGGCGATCAGCAGCACCGCCTGCGGCGCAGCCCGCACGATGCGCGGCACGATGTCCGCGAACACCTCCGCGTTCGGCTCGAGCAGGCGCAGCCGCCCGCGCCGGTCGCTGCGATCGGTCGCGCCGCCCGCTCTTTCATTCACGCCGGCGGCGATGATGACAAGGCCGGCGCCCTCGAGATCGGCGTAATCGCCGTCGGTGACTTGCACGCGCGACCAGAGCGGCGCGCCGTAACGCATGTCGGTCGCCACGCCCTTGGCGCGCGCGCGGTTGCGCGCAGCGTGATCGCCATCGCCGTTGCCGCGCCAACCGCACCGATGCCGACAATGCCGGCTTTCATGATCGGGCGCTCCGCTTCAGTAGACCAGGATCCTGCCCAGCCGTCGGCCCTCGAAGTGGGCGGGAACCGGGCTGCCGTAATAGAACTCGCCTACCTCGGTGAATTGCCAGTCGATCTCGGCGGTCTGTCCCGGCGCAACCTTCGCCTTGTTCGGCTCATGGTGCGCGCGGTGCATCGCTGCGGCGTGCTTTTTCAAGCTCGCCATCGTGCCGAGCACGACGTCATGCGCGCGTTCGCCGTTGTTCGTTACGATGAAGCGCACGGTTTCGCCGCGCTTTACGCGGATCTCGGCCGGGACGAAGCGCACGTCGTCGGTCATCACGACGTGGATCACGCGGCTCGCTTGCTGGCGCTCCGCGGGCCGGCCGAACGCCATGTCCATGCCTTTCGCCGGCGCCAGTGAACTGAAGCCCTCAGAGCACCGCCGCCCAGATCAGGAACGCGGTGAAGAGCACCGCCGCTCCGGAGAGCGGCACGAACACCGGCGTCCAGCGGATCACTGCGCCGGCGTCATCTTTCTCCGAAACCCCGGTGGCAACGGGCATCGCCGCGCCTCTCACGGAAAGAGCTTCGAGCACATTTCCGGATGGTGCAGCGTGATGTAGTAGTTGCGGCGGTTTTGCGGCGAATCGACTTTCCCGTACTTCACGAACGCGTCGAAGCCGCACGGATGCTGGTACCAGGCGAGGCCGTCGCTGAACCAGTTCTCCGAGCCCACGTCGGCGTGCGCTACAGAGGCAAGAACGGCAAGGGAGATCAGGGCAAACAGTTTCTTCATGAGCGGTTTCTTTCCTCAGTGGTTAGTTGCCAAAAGGCAGCCCGTCCAGGTACGGCGAGCGGAGCCTCGGTGCGCTAGCGCCGTCGTCCGTCATGCTTGCCCCGGCAGCGGCAACGCGATCGCGCATGTCGGCGCAGCCCGAAGCGAGCGCGGCAGCAAGCGTTGCGGTAAGCAGCAGCGCTTTGATGATCCTGGTGTTCATGCCTCCAGCATGAGGCGCGCGCGTCACGCGGCGGTTTCAACCGCTCGCGCGGCCTGTTACGAGCGTCACATCCAGTCGACGAGCAGTGCCGAATGCGCCGGCGCCGCCGGTGTGTCTGCGGCCCGCGGCTGCTCCATTGCCATGACGTTGGCAAAGAGCGTGAAAGGCGAGCCGAGCGCGAGCACAACTCCAGCGGTGTTGCCGGGCGCGAGCGCCGCGACGAAGATGGCGAGCGCCACCAGACCGGTAATTGATATCGTGAGTGCTTTCATGCGACCCAACGTGGGGCCGCGCCGTTGCGCCGCGGCTACTGCGCCGCCCGGCGCCGTTACGGATGCAACGGCTACTCGAGAGCCGACAGGTACGGCGCGTCCTGGTACATCAGCGTGCCGTGCTGCCAGTCGACATCCCAGCTGTGCCAGCCCCAGGTGAAGCGATCGCCGAGGCTGACGTCGGACACGGGGCCGCCCGGGACGCGAACCGAATCCGGGTTCGCGGCCTCGATGAGGATCGTCTCGCCCTCGGCGAGGACCTGCTGCTCGGTCGTGCCGGCGAGCTCGCCCGCCGCCTGCGCCTTGCGCCGCACGGCTTGCACCGCGCGCAATACATCGGCCGGGTCGGCCGCATAAGCCTCGCCGAGCGCCACCGTCCAGGCGTAATTGCGGTTCAGCGCAGCGAGCACATCGGGAAGAAGCGTCAGCGCCTTGATGCCCGCATCCCAGGGCTGCCCGTCGACCGCCTGCGCGAGCTGCGCGGCGCTCGCGCCGCGATGCTCGTCGAGCCAGAGCCCGGCATGCACGACTTCGGCCGGCTGGGTAGCGGCGGCGAGCACCTGAGCCACAAGCACATCCGGATACAGGGCGATCGGCGCGACCAGCTCATCGACCTTTTGCGACGGCTGCTGCACGGCTGTGGCGCCGGCGGCGGCAGCTACCGGGCGGGAATCGAAGGCCATCGCCGCTACCGGGTCGTCGGCGCAGCCGGCCACCGCCAGCACGAGCGCGGCATAAAGAATGAGTGGTTTCATGGGTTGCTCGCTTGTAGGTCAGTCGCCGGGCGCGGCGTATCGCCGGTGTGCTCGAGCCAGCCGCCGCCGAGTGCCCGGTAGAGGTCGACGAGGTTCGCCAGCCGCTGCTCGCGCGCCGCGACCAGCGCGAGCTGCGCGTTGTAGTAGCCCGTCTGTGCGGTGAGCACCTGCAGATAGCTGTCGACGCCGTTGCGGTAGCGGAACTGCGAGAGCTCGAGGCTGCGCTGCTGCGTCGCTGTGTAGCGCTCCTGCGCGGCGAGCTGCTCATCGAAGGTGCCCCGTGCCGCGAGGCCGTCCGCCACCTCGCTGAACGCGGTCTGGATCGCCTTCTCGTACTGCGCGACGCCGATGTCCTTGCGGATCGTGGCGAGGTCGAGGTTGGCGCGCAGCGCGCCTCCCTCGAATATCGGCTGCACGAGCGATGGTGCAAACGACCACGCCAGCGAGCCGGCGCCAAACAGGCCGCTGAGCGCGGCGCTGGCCGTGCCGACGTTCGCCGTCAGGCTGATGCTGGGGAAGAACGCGGCGCGCGCGGCGCCGATGTTCGCGTTTTCCGAGCGCAGCAGCGCTTCGGCCTGCAGAATGTCGGGACGCCGCGTGAGGAGGTCGGAGGGCAGTCCGGCGGGGATGTCCGCGAGGATCTGCTGCTGGCCGAGGACAGTCGCCGGCGCCAAGTCCGCGGGCAGCGGCTGGCCGAGCAGCAGCACGAGCCCGTTCTCGGCCTGCGCGCGCGCGCGTTCCTGCGCCGCGAGGTTGGCGTTCGCCAGCTCGACCACCGAGAGCGCCTGCTGCAGCGAGAGCTCGGGGGCGGTGCCGGTGTCGAACTGCAGCTTGACGATCTTGTACGACTCTTCGGCGGTGGCGAGCGTCTGTCGCGTCACTGCGAGCTGCTCATCGA
>DASQIG010000081.1:0-1589 GCA_035631735.1 Burkholderiales bacterium
AGCGCTGGACGCCACTTCAAGAACTGCAGCGTCGGATAGATGGACAGGAGCCCGACGACGGCGAAGAGCGAGAGCTTGGCGATGAACGGGATGCTATGGAAGTAGTAATGAGCGCCCTTCTCGAAACGAAACACGCGCGCGAAGCCGATGACGAGGATCAGCCCTGCCGAGATGCCGTAGAGGCGGTCGGCGGACAGGATCTGCCGCGCGCGCGTGGCGGTCAGCTCGCCGCGCAGCAGCACGAACTCCACGGCCAGCGCGGCGACCAGAGTGAAGGCGGCGAGGTGGTGCAGGAAGGCGAAGAACGGCGTCAACCGCCGAGCGCTCGGAAGAGATCCGCTATCGCCGCGCGCTGGTCGCGCAACGCCTCGACGCGCGCGATGCGGGCAGCGAGCAGGCCACGCTCGGCGTCGATGACGTCGAGCTGGCTCGCGATGCCGTTCTGGTAGCGCAGCCGCGCCAGGCGCAGCGACTGCGCAAGCGCCTGCTCGCGAGCCGATTCCGCCTCGTAGCTTTCGCGCGAGCGCGTCTGGCCGGTGAGCGCGGTGCGTACCTCGCTGAAAGCGTTCTGGATCGCCCTCTGGTACTGCGCGAGCGCGGCGCGTTCTCGTGCGCGCGCCGCCTCGGTGCGCGCTTCGAGCCGACCGCCGGCAAAGATCGGCTGGCTGACGCTGGCGGCGAAAAGATAGAGGCCCGCCGGGCCGGTGAACAGGCTGGACAGCGCGGCGCTCTCGCGGCCTGCGGCCCCGGTGAGGACGATCGACGGGAACATGTCGGCGCGCGCGGCGGCGACGCGAGCATTCGCCGCCGCCAAGGTCCGCTCGGCCTCGACGAGATCGGGCCGGCGCAGGAGCAGCTCGGAGGGTATGCCGGATGGCAACACCGCGGGATGCAGCGACTCGTCGAAGATACTGGTGCGCGACACGCCCGCCTCGAGGATCTGCTGCGGGCTGCGGCCGAGGAGCACGGTAAGCGCGGCTTCCTCGGCGTCGCGCTGGCGCTCGAGCGGCGGCAGCAGCGCGCGCACCGAGGCGGCTTCGGCTTCGAGCTGGCGCAGGTCGTATTCCGAGATCACGCCGCCCTGGAAGCGCTTGCGCTGCAGACCGAGCGCGTCCTCGCGCAGGCCGATATTGCGCTGGGTCACGGTGATCTGCTCGTCGAACGCGCGCAACGCGAAATAGGACTTCACCACCTGAGCCGCGAGCGCAAGGCGCACGCCCTCGCGGGCCGCCTCGCTCGCCTGCAGCTCGGCGCGCGCAGCAGAGGCATTGGCACGCAGCCGTCCGAAGACATCGACTTCCCAGGAGACGTTGAGAGTCGCCCGGTAGTCGCTGTACTGCGTGGGGATACCCGGGAAGAAGTTCGCGGTACTCTGGGAACTGCGCTGGCGCTGCGCGTTGCCGCGTGCGTCCACCGTCGGCAGCTGCGCACCGCGCGCATCGGCCACCAGCGCGCGTGCTTCGTCGACGCGGGCGGCGGCGATGAGCAGGTCGGCGTTGCGCACGATCGCCTCGTCAATCAGCCCGTCGAGCGCACCATCCTGGTAGATGCGCCACCAGCGGCCGTCCTCGGCAAAGCGCGGCGCGGTC
>DASQIG010000082.1:0-2654 GCA_035631735.1 Burkholderiales bacterium
CGGCCGGTGAGGAAGCGCTGGTCCTCGACGCGGCGGACCGGCTGGCCGATGCCGTATCTGTTCATAGCAGTTTGGCGGCGAGGCGGGAGCCTTCCGCCATCGCCTGGAACTTGGCCCAGATCACCGACGGATGCACTTCGGGCCTGTAGGTCGCCTGCGAGGAGAAACCGCAATCGGCGCTCGCGACCACGCGTTCCGGCCCGACGATGCGCGCGTAGCGCGCGAGGCGCTCGGCGATCAGCTCCGGATGCTCGACGATGTTGCTCGCGTGGGTAATGACGCCGGGGACCAGCACCTTGTCGTCGGCGAGCTTCGCGCCCTCCCAGTAGTGGTACTCGTGCTCATGGCGCGCATTCGCCGCCTCGAACGAATAGGCGCCGGCCTTCACCTGCAGCATGTAAGGCGCCACGACGCCCAGCGCCGGATCGTGGACGCGCGGCCCCTCGTTGATGCCGTAGCAGGTATGGAAGCGTACTTTCTCGGCCGGGATGCCGCGCAGCGCATGGTTGATCGACTCGACGTGGATCTCGGCGACACGCCGGCGCTGCCGCTCGTCGAGCGCGGGATCGGAGAAGTTATCCGTCATGAACGGATCGTCGATCTGCAGATACAGGCCGGCATCGACGATCGCCTGGTACTCATGGCGCATCGCGTCGGCGACCGCGAAGAAGAACTCGTCGTCGCTCTTGTAGTACTCGTTGATGCCTGCGCCGCTCGGCGCCACCGAC
Organism: Burkholderiales bacterium; assembly: GCA_035631735.1. Lineage (GTDB taxonomy): Bacteria > Pseudomonadota > Gammaproteobacteria > Burkholderiales > SG8-39 > SCGC-AG-212-J23. The sequence continues at coordinate 729 of DASQIG010000082.1, forward strand.
GGCATGAACGCCGCTTTCGCGCCGCTCGCGGCGATCGCCGCTTTCAGGTTGTCGATGTCCAGGCGCAGCGCTTGTTCGCCGATGTACTTCACCGGTGCGGTGCACACCATGGGCACGATGGGCGCGATGGAGCCGCCGGTCATCGCGCGCGCGAAGTACTCCTGGTAGTACTCGGGAAACGCCTGCCGCTCGGCGTCGAAGAACGCCACTTTCTTCCCCGGCCGCGGCTCGAACCCGGCGAGCCGTTCCTTCACGTAGGTGAAGAAGCCGGGCTTCGACTGCTCGCCGTCGGCGACGATGTCGATGCCGCAGTCGACCTGCCGGCGCACGCACTCGGCGACCGCGCGCCGCACCCGGCTGTCGTAGCGCTCGCGGTCATAGGGCTGGCCGGCGAGGCGCGCTTTCATCTGGTCGAGGAGATCGTGCGGCCGCGGCAGGCTGCCGACGTGGGTGGTGCGGATGCGCGTCATTTGTTCTTCTTCAGCTCCTTCCACGGATCCTTCAGCGCCGTGGCAATGGTCTCGATCTCGACATTGGCAAGCTGCCCGTTCACCTTGCGCACTTCACGCAGGTATTCGTTCTGCACGATGTCGCGCGTCTCGGGATCGATCGAAATCGGGCCGCGCGGGCTGTCGGGATTCTTCCAGTGCTTGAAGATGTCGAGCGTGCGCTGCGCATCGAGCCTGCCTTTCTGCTCGCGAATCGCGGTATGGATCATCGCCATCGCGTCCCACGCCGCGACGGCGGCAAAGTTGGGCGTGCTGTTAGCGCCGTATTCCTTCTTCCAGGCGGCCACGAAACGCTTGTTCGCCGGCCGGTCGGCCGCTGCTGAGTAATGGAAGACGGTCATCACGCCGAGCGCGACATCGCCCATGTTCGGCAGCTCTTCGTCGGTCGTGATATCGCCGGGGCCGATGAGATGCACGCCGGCGCTCGCCAAGCCGAGCTCGCTGAAGGTCTTCATCACCGACGTCGCGGTCTTGCCGGCGGGAATGAAGACCATCAGCGCATCCGGCTTGGCGTCCTTCACGCGCTGCATATAAGGCGCGAAGTCCGGGTTCTGCACCGGCACGCGTACCGAGCCCACGAGCTGGCCGCCGCTGGCCTTGAAGGCCTCGGTGAACGCCGCTTCCGCATCGTGGCCCGGACCGTAGTCGCTCACCAGCGTGTAGGCGCGCTTGTATTTCTTCGCCGCCCATTGGCCGAGCGGGTAGCTCGATTGCCACAGCGTGAAGGAATCGCGCACGATGTACGGCGAGCGCGTCGTCACCACCGACGTACCGGCATTGATCACCAGGAACGGAATCTTCGCCTCGGTCGCGAGCGGCGCGATGGCGAGCGCGTTCGGCGTAAACACCGCGCCGGTGACGAGGCTCACCTTGTCGCGCACGATGAGCTCCTGCGCGAGCTGCTTCGCCTTGTCCGGGTTCGGCCCGCCGTCGTCGCGCGTCACGAGCTCGAGCTTGACGCCCGCCGGCAGCTCGCTCGCGTGCAGCTTCATGTAGAGCTTCATCGCCTTTTCGCCGAGCTCGCCGAAGCTCGCGTTCGGCCCGCTGAACGTATTCACGACGCCGATTTTCACCGTCTGCGCGGCGGCGCCGGTGGCGAGCAGGGATGCGAGCAGCAATGCACTGATGCGCTTCACGTTGGGTCTCCTCCTATTCCATGACCGGTAACACGAGCGCCGACGGATAGCGGGCGCTGTGATGCAGCGTGTCCTGGCCGATCTTGTTCGGCTGGTAGTAATGCGTCCAGAGGACGTCCGTGATCGGCGAATCGCCGTTCACGATCTCCAGGCGGATGCGGTTTCCCCTCTTGAACTGGAAGGCGTTGGGCTCGAGGCTGATGTCGTAGCGATACACCTCGCCCGGCTTGAGCGGCTCGGGCTGCGTGTGCAGGTGATACGGCTCCATCTCGGTGCTGTGC
>DASQIG010000083.1:0-4596 GCA_035631735.1 Burkholderiales bacterium
CGTCACGACCGAGCTCGGCAAGGGCAGCAGTTTCACGGTGTACCTGCCGCGCAGCGGCGACGCGCCGGCGAAGGCGATCGACGAGAACCGTCCGCTGCCGCGCGGCGAGGGCGAGCGCGTGCTGGTGGTGGACGACGAGGAGACGCTGGTGCGCCTCGCCACCGAGACCCTCGAGCGCCTGGGCTACGAAGCGGTGGCCTTCACGTCGAGCAGCGCCGCGCTCGCCGCGTTCCGCGCGGATCCGCAGCATTTCGACGCCGTGCTGACCGACGAGCGCATGCCGGGCCTCTCCGGCTCCGCGCTGATCCGCGAGATGCGCGGCATCCGCGACTCGATTCCCGTCGTCCTGATGAGCGGCTATCTCGGTGCAACGCCCCGGGATGCGCGCGAGACCGGCGTGGCCGAGGCGCTCGGCATCCTGCCGCGTGTTCCCGTGGGCGTCGGCGCCGATGTGGTGGTGAAGAAGCCGCTTTCCGCCCGCGATCTCGCCGCCAGCCTGGCACGCGCCTTGGGGCACTAGATCGAAGCCTGTCGCGGCGGCGTGTCAGTTGACACGCGGCCGGCGCCGTTCGCCATCGCTGCGCCACGGCGGCCGCCCATATTGGGGCGGTGCGTAACAAAAATTTCGCTCGCCATCCCGGGACCGCCGTTTTTATTCAGCCAGCGCAGGAGCGAATCGCATGAGCAGCAGCACCATCACCACCCAGGACGGCACGCAGATCCATTACAAGGACTGGGGCAGCGGGCAACCGATCGTGTTCCATCACGGCTGGCCGCTTTCGGCCGACGATTGGGACGCGCAGATGATGTTCTTCCTGTCCCAGGGCTACCGCGTCATCGCGCATGACCGCCGCGGCCATGGCCGCTCGTCGCAGACGGCGACCGGCAACGAGATGGACACCTACGCCGCCGACGTCGCGGAGCTCGCCGCGCACCTCGACCTGCGCAATGCCGTGCACGTCGGTCACTCGACGGGCGGCGGTGAAGTGGCGCGCTATGTCGCGCGGCACGGCGCCGGGCGCGTCGCCAAGGCCGCGCTGATCGGCGCGGTGCCGCCGATCATGGTCAAGTCGGACAAGAATCCGGGCGGAACGCCGATCGAAGTCTTCGACGGCTTCCGCGCCGCGCTCGCCGCGAATCGCGCGCAGTTCTTCCTCGACGTGCCCACGGGCCCGTTCTACGGCTTCAATCGCGCCGGCGCGAAGGTGTCGCAGGGCGCGATCTACAACTGGTGGCGCCAGGGCATGATGGGCGGCGCCAAGCCGCATTACGACTGCATCAAGGCTTTCTCGGAGACGGATTTCAGCGAGGACCTGAAGGCGATCAAGGTGCCGGTGCTGATCCTGCACGGCGACGACGACCAGATCGTGCCGATCGCGGACTCGGCGCTGCTCTCCGCCAAGCTCGTCAGGAACGGCACGCTCAAGGTCTATTCCGGGCTGCCACACGGCATGTGCACGACACATCCGGAGCTCATCAACCGCGACCTGCTCGCGTTCATCAAAGGCCAGCAGATCGCCGTCTCGGCGCCGCAACAGCGCGAGATCGCCTAACCCAGGAAATTCGAATGACTCGTCAATTGATCTTTGCCGCAGCGCTTGCCACGGCGCTCAGCGCACAACCGGCGGTCGCTGCTGACGGCGTACGCAACGTCGTTCTGGTCCATGGCGCATGGGCCGACGGCTCGAGCTGGGCGAAGGTGATCCCGCTGCTCGAGAAGGCGGGACTCAATGCCGTGGCCGTCCAGAATCCGCTCACGTCATTTGAGGACGACATGGCGGCGACCAAGCGCGCCATCGCGCTCGCCGATGGGCCGGTGATTCTCGTCGGGCATTCGTGGGGCGGGGTCGTGATCAGCGATGCGGGCGCCGATCCCAAGGTTGCCGGCCTGGTCTACGTTGCGGCGTTCGCGCCTGACGTCGGCCAGGCGGTTGGCGATCTCGGCAAGGACTTGCCCCCGCCTCCCGGGGGCGCGGAAATCCGGCCCGATGCCGGCGGCTACCTGACGATGACCACGAAAGGCGTGTTCGAGAACTTCGCGCCGGATCTGCCGCTCGCTCAGAAAAAGCTGATCTTCGCGACGCAGGGCGCGACCAACAGCAGCGTCTTCGGCGCCAAGGTCGCCAACGCCGCGTGGAAGACGAAGCCGACGTGGTACGTCGTCGCCAGCAACGATCGCATGATCCAGCCGGACCTCGAGCGCAGCTTCGCCAAGACGATGAAGGCGAAGACCATCACGCTGCCCTCCAGCCATGTGCCGATGCTCTCGCATCCGAACGAGGTGGCGAAGCTGATCATCGAGGCGGCCAAGAAGGCGCGCATCCCCTGAATGAGGAGCGAAGTCATGCCCGATCTTCCGGAAAGCATCGAGGAGCTCGACGCGCACATTTCTGCGGTGCGCGAAAACCTGCGCGATCTGGTCGAGCAGGCGTCGGCCTATTCAGGGGCTGCAGACGAAGAGCTGGTTTCGGGGCGCATCGCCGAGCAGGAAGCACAGCTCGATAGGTTGACGAGAAGGCGCGCCGCGCTCGCCGCGGCCGCCAAGGACGCCTAGAACCGCAGGTATTGCGCTCCGCTCATTTCAAGCCAGCGGCCGTGCGGCGTCTTGACCGCCCGCAGCAAGATGCGCTGGCAACTGGAACAGCGCAGCACCGCGCCCATCGGCACCGCATACACCCGCAAGGCGCCCAGGACATGCGTGGCGCCGCAGCCGCCGCACCTCGTGTGTGCGGTCGTAACGTCGACGACGAAGAATTCGTGAAGCAGACCCGCCGCCGCATTGCCATCCAGCACGTAGCAGTCGTTATCCGACATGGCACTAGCCTCCCGTTGGTCCAAAGCGTTCCGTCTTGATGCTGAGCGGGTCATGGCCCAGCTCGACCAGCAGCCTTGACGCGCTCTCGACGAAAGGCGTGGGGCCGCAGACAAAGCTCCTGGGGTTCGCCTCGGGCGGAAAGCACGACTCGGCAAGCATGGCCTGGTCGATCCGGCGCCGATAACCCGTCCATCCCTCCGGCTGCTTGGAAGTGAGCGTGTAGACGACGCGCAAGTCGCGATCGCGCCGCGCCATCGTCTCGAGCTCTTCGCGATAGATCACCTCTTCCAGGCTTCGCGATGAATACAGGAGCAAGGCAGGACCACGAGCAGCTCGCCGGTCGCGGTGCCTCAGCATCGCCATCAACGGTGCGACGCCGCTGCCGGCGCAGATGAGTTGCAACGGACCGCCGCTGGACGTCGTCCAGACGAAATAGCCGCCGATCGGGCCGCGCAACTCAAAGCGGTCGCCGCGGCGCAGCTCGCCGTGCAGATAGGCCGAGACCTCGCCGTTGTCCACCTGTACGACGGTGAGCTCGATCAGCTCGTCCTCGGGCGGCGAGGCGATCGAGTAGCTGCGCTGCGCCTGATAGCCATCCTCGGCGGTGAGCCGGATGTCGACGTGCTGGCCCGGCAGGTGTCCTCTCCAGCCGGTCACGTGCGTCAGCAGGCTCTTCACCCGCGGCGTTTCCACCACGATGTCGCGCACTTCCGCGAGCTGCCACTCGAGCCGGCGCGCCGGCCCGGCGGTGCCGTCAGTCACCGTCGTAGCGCTCTTCTCTCCAGGGATCGCCGCGGATGTGATAGCCGGAGGACTCCCAGAAGCCGGGCTCATTGGCCTGCATGAACGACAAGCGCCGCAGCCATTTGGCGCTTTTCCAGAAGTACAGATGCGGCACGAACAACCTCGCGGGCCCGCCATGCACCGGCTCGATCGGCGAACCGGCGTAGCGGGTGACGACGGCGCCTTTGCCACCGATGAGATCGGCGACCGCGAGATTGGTCGTGTATCCGCCCTCACAGTGAGCCATGACGTAGGGCGCGGCCGGCTGCTGCAATCCGGCCGCCCGCAGCAAATCGTCGAACGTCACGCCTTGCCATGTCGTGCCGAGCTTGGACCACTTCGTCACGCAGTGAATATCCGCTGCGATCGTGGTCTGCGGCAGCGCTTCAAACTGCGCCCAGCTCCAGGTACCAAGGAGCGAGCCGCCGTGCTCGAGGCTCAGGCTCCAATCGTCGAGCCGCAGATGCGGTGTCGGTCCCGCGGACAGCACCGGAAAGTCCGCGGTCGCATACTGTCCCGGCGGCAGGCGCTTGCTCGGCGTCTGCCCCTGCCTCGACTTGAAGCCGCGCGAGATGGGTGGGTCATCCATTGAGCCAGCCTCGTTTCTCGCTCCATTCGAGGAGCGCGTCGAGTGCGGGGCAAAGCGACTGCCCCCACGCCGTGAGGCGGTATTCGACTTTCGGCGGCACCTGATTGTGCACCGTGCGCACGACGATGCCATCGGCCTCGAGGCTGCGCAGCTGCTGCGCCAGCATCTTCTGGGAAATCGCCGGGATCGCGCGCTCGAGGTCGGAGAAGCGCCGCACCTGCCCGCCGAACAGGTGAAACAGGATCAACAGCTTCCAGCGCCCGTCGATGTATTTCAGCGCCTGCTCGATGCCCTTCGCCGCCGAGGCAGGCGTGTACTCGGGACGATTACTTCCGGGTGAGTCACTTACTTTTTCGTGGGTTCTTGTCACGCGGCGAGCGTAGTCCCATCTTGCGGGCCATGTCCATCC
>DASQIG010000084.1:0-4412 GCA_035631735.1 Burkholderiales bacterium
CTCGCCGCCCGTAGCGGACCTCTCGAGCGAGGGCTATCCGCTGCAAGGCGCGCGGCTCGACTACGTCGGCGGCAAGCGGGTCGCGGTGCTCGTCTACCAGCGCCGCCAGCACGTGATCGACGTTTACGTATGGCCCGGGGACGGCGACTCAGGCGCCTTTGCGCGCGACGGCTTCAACGTCGAGCACTTCGCGCGCGGCGGCATGCGCTACGCGCTCGTCTCCGACATCAACCGCAATGAGCTCAGGGATTTCGCCAGACTGCTTCCCTGATCGTGGCCGATTCCTTAGTTATTTCCGCACCCAGCCGTAGCGCCGGTTCTCCGGATAGCCGCCCGCGGCAAGGTACTCGCGCTTCATTTCCGTGAGCTTGTCGCCGCGATCGGCGCCGGGCCGCGAGTAGCCCGGGAAGTTGAGCGTCGTCCTCAGGCTGTCCGGGATGTGCTTCTCGTAATCGGCCGGCACCGCCTTGTAGGCGCCCACCGTGCTCGGCAGCTTGTAGAGGCGCGCGGAGTTGAGGCCGAGGATCTTGCGCTTGTCCGCCTCGGTGAGCCGCGGATAGCCGTATTTCTTCGCCATGTCTTGCGGGATCTGGAAGCGCCAGAACGCCTCGATCTGCCATTGCGGCGCGCCGTACCAGAGCGCGTCCGAGCCGAACACGATGCGCTCCGGGCCCATGTACTTCATCAGCTGGCCCAGCAGGTGTGCGCACACCGTCGGGAACGTAACGACGCACGACGCGAAGGTGGTGCCGATCTCGGCGTAGACGTTCTTCAGCGGCTGCGAGAGCTGCGCGAACTCGGTGAGCCAGCGGATGTCCGGCACGCCTTTCCTCATCTTGCCGTCGCGGATCGACTGGAGCGACTCGGCGGCGAAGAACCGCGGGCCCCAGCACGCGTGATAGATGATGAAGTTGAACTCCGGCCAGTCGCGCGAGACCCTGGGGAGATCGGTCGGCGCGCCCTGCTGCGGCGTGTCCGGCGCCGCGGGCGCGAGGCCCTTGTGAATGCAGATGTTGAAGAACCCGGGATGCTTTACCAGCTCCGGGCGATTGCGCTTGATCAGCTCATACGTCGGATAGGCGACCTTCTCGTCATCCAGCCGCCACTGCTTGAGCTCGCTCTCGGGGTTCGCGTCGAGCTTCGCGGTGTACGCGATGTTGTAGCCCTTCCACGAGTCCGGATGGAACTGGTCGATCTGCCGCTGCATGAAGCCGAGGTTCTCCTTGCCGGGAAAGATCTGCCCGTGCGCGAGCAGCCGCGTCGAGCCGGCGATCGAGTTCACCCAGTCGCGCACCGCCGCGGTCTGGTAGCCGGTGAGGTTCATCGCGGTGAGCGACTCGTCCACGCTCCGCGGGATGCGCGGCTTGCCGCTGCCCGGCGGCTCGAAGAGGCCAAGCGGCGCGTTCGACAGGATCGCGACCGACACCTGGCTGTCGAGGTAGACGTCCTTCACGAACTTGACGAGGTGGTAGTTCGCGCCGGTGACCGGCGTCTGCCCGAGCGACGGGTTCCACGCCGCCCAGGGATGGCCGAGCTCGTCGGGCAAGCCACCCGGATTGAACGGGTTGCTGGTGAATCCCGCCGCGCGCGCCGCCTCGCCGTCGCCCTGCGCCATCGCGCGCAACGCGAGCGTGCCGTTGTACGACTCGCGGATCATGTGGAGCTGGTCGTCGAAGACGAACAGGTCTTTCGGCAGGGCGCCTTGCGCATGCGCCGGCGCGAAGAGCTCGAGCGGGCTCACCTCGAAGAACCGGCCGAACACCTCGTTCATCGCGAGGAACGCCGCGGCCATGCCGCCGGAGGTGGCGAGAAAGCGCCGCCGGCTGATGCCGAGCGACTTCGCCGCCGCGCCGGCGAGCTCGGCGATGCGCGCTTCGACCTCGCGCTGGGCGGTGGTCTGGCCCGAGGGGAAATACTCACCGTTGGAGACCACCTGGGTCGGCACGGGCGAGCCGAGCGTATCGGCCTCCTCCGCGCGCACCAGGCGCGACAGCTGCGCCTCCGACAGCCAGGAATCCTCTTCGCGTGAACCGGGACGGCGTTGGGACATGGCGCTCCTCCTCTCGCGCTGGAGCCTACGCTCGTCGCGCCGCCGCATTCAACTGCTACATCGGCGGCACCTGCCCGTGCAGCCCGACGTTGACGCGCGGCGCGGTGTAGGTGCCGTCGGCCTGGCGCTCGGCGGCATTGATGAAGACCGGCGCGCCCGGCTTGAGGTCCGCGCGGCTCGCTGGCTCGAAATTGACCACCGCGGTGCGCGGCGTGACGAGCACCTGCTTCTCGCCGCCCTTGTACTGCACGGTGAGCACCCTGCCGTCGCCCATGTTCTTGATGTTGGCGACGTTGGCGTTGGTCATCTTGCTTTCGGGGCGCAGATCCCAGTCGCGATGGCCTTCGCCGGTACCGCGCATGCTCTCGGGGAAGATGTGCACCTCTTCTGCCACCAGCGCGCCGTCGCGCTGGCCTACCGTCGTCGTGCCGATGAACTTGCCGCTCGTGATGTCGGCGATGCTCGCCTTGGCGATGCCGACCACGACCACGTTGTCGGGTACCTTGACCTTCATCGTTTCGCCGTTGCGCGCCTTGATCGTCAGCACGTTGCCGTCGACGTGCTGCAGCGTGCCGCGGATACGGGTGGGCGCGTTGGCCGGTGCCTGCGCGAGCGCGGCGGCGCAGCCGCCGATAAGTGCCAGTGTCGCGAGTGTACGGATCATGTGGGCTCCTGGTGGTGGGGTGCCGGTTGAACACCGCCGCCGGGCCGTTATTCCGCTAGCCGCGCGACAGCTTCCGATTACGGGAGCGCTGCACAGTCTCCCGGAGCGCTGAATCGTCTCCCGGAGCGCGGAACTTGTCTCCCCCGCGAAAGCGGGGGTCCAGTTGTTTTTTCTTTAAAGGCTGGGTTCCCGCTTACGCGGGAACGACGACTTGCGTCTCCCGTCGGCCCCCTGCCGTGCAAAATAATTACGTACCTGTCCCCGATTTCAAAAAGATGTCTTCGGGCAGCAGGGCGCTCACGGTGACGTTCGGGACGTCGACGACGTTGCTCACGCGCAGGTCGACCGCCACGCTGCAGATGACGTACGCCTGCTCGCGCGTCCAGCCGCGCTCCTGCAGGAGTTTGATCATCTCGATGACGGCGTTGCGCGCGGCGAGCGTGATGTCGCAGTTCTCGTTGCGGCCGTCCGCGGTGATCGGCATGCCCATCGTGGCGATGAAGTTGCGCGGCACAGCAGCTTCGGGCGGCACGAAGTAGCCCGGATGCGCGAAGCGCGGCCAGACGATGCGCTTGGCAGCCGCCTCGCCACGGTGGATGCGAAAGCGCACGACGCAGGTCGCGCCCATCTCGATCGCGGTGCCGCAGCACTCCGAGTCGCCCTGCGCGAAGTGGCCGTCGCCCACCGAGTAGAGCGCGCCGTCCACATTCACGGGGATGAAGAGGCGCGAGCCTTTGGTGAGCTGCTTGGCGTCGACGTTGCCGCAGTTCTCGCGCGGCGGGATGGTGCGCAGCCCTTCGGACGCCACTCTCCCGCCCGCGGGCACCGCGTTCGCCGGGTCGGGCGGCCACACACGACCGCCGCGCGCCTTCAATTCGGCTTCTCGCGCTGCCCAGCGCTTTAGCTGCGCGTGCGACGGCGCGACGCCCGCGGTGCCCATGAACGCGCCGTTCGGGATGCGCACGCCGGGAAGCTGCGGCGAGGTCGCGTACTGCGGCGTGATGTCCCAGTGCGCGACGAAGTGGTAGTCGAAGAGCTCGGGCAGGAAGCCGCCGCCGGGCGCGAAGCGCGTCCAGCCGTAGCGCTGCGGGACGATGTCCAGGTACTCCACCTCGAGCAGGTCGCCCGGCCGCGCCCCCTTCAGGTAAACCGGCCCGGTCAGCGGATGGGCGATCGTGCGCTCGAGGCGCTCGAGGTCCTTCGCCGTCGTGCGAGGACCGATCTGCAGGTCATTGGCGTCGCGCGTCTCGAGTGCCAGCTCCTCGCCGGGCTCGAGCTCGATGATCGGCGCGATGTCGGGATGCCAGCGGTTATGCCCGGTGTGCGGCTCTTCCCGCAGGCGCTTGGCGCGGTTGATCGCGATTGCCTTCACGTCAACAGCTTACCCACTGCTTGCGCACAGGGTATCCACAGGAATCCGGGGACGGAGCCCGAACTCTGAATTCGACTAGCGCCGGGCGTAGGTCGTGACCTGGCGCACCTCTTCCTCGGTGATGATGTCGACCAGGCGCAGGAAGACATTCCGCGGCAGCTCCTGCAGGCCGGCCCAGCTGGAGAAATCCGTCTCCGTTGCGCCCAAGTGCAAGCGCAATTTCTCCTCGCCGCCGAGGATCTGGGCGGCGCGCCGCAGCGCGCGATCGTGGATATCGTGAAGCACAGTCCGTCCCCCTCAGGCTGTCACTTCATCATTGGATTTGA
>DASQIG010000085.1:0-4840 GCA_035631735.1 Burkholderiales bacterium
CACGACCGGCACCATCATGGGCTGCTCGCGCTACTTCAAGCAGAAGAACCGCAAGATCGAGATCATCGGCTGCCAGCCGCAGGATGGCTCGCAGATCCCGGGCATCCGCAAATGGCCCGAGGCCTACCTGCCGAAGATCTATGATCCAAAGCGCGTCGACCGCCTCGAGTACGTGAGCCAGGGCGAGGCCGAGGAGATGACGCGGCGGCTCGCGCGCGAAGAAGGCATCTTCGCCGGCATCTCGTCGGGCGGCGCCGTGCACGTGGCGCTGCGCATCTCCAAGGAACTCAGGAACGCCGTCGTTGTGACCATCATCTGCGACCGCGGCGACCGCTACCTGACCACGGGCGTCTTTCCGGACTGAGGCATGACGCCGATCCTCGCCTTCGACATCGAGACGGTGCCGGACTGCGCCGGCATCCGGCGGCTCTACGAACTGCCGGAGGACCTGCCGGAGGCCGAGGTGGCGGAGGTCGCGTTCCAGAAGCGCCGCGGCCAGGCCGGCAACGATTTCCTGCCGCCGCACCTGCAGCGCGTGATCGTCATCTCCTGCGTGGCGCGCGACGACGAAGGGGTGAAGATCTTCACCATCGGCGAGCCCGAGCGCGATGAGAAAACGGCGCTCGCGCGCTTCTTCGACGCCATCGAGCGCAAGACGCCGCAGCTCGTCTCCTGGAACGGCAAGGGTTTCGATATTCCGGTGCTCAACCACCGCGCGCTGATCCACGGCGTGTGCTGCACGCGTTTCTGGGAGACGGGCGACGAAGACCCGGCGTTCCGCTTCAACAACTACGTCAACCGCTACCAGACGCGGCACCTCGACCTGATGGACCAGCTCGCGATGTTCAACCAGCGCAATTTCGCGCCGATCGACGACGTCGCGCGCCTGGTCGGGTTGCCCGGCAAACAGGGCATCGGCGGCGCCGAGGTGTGGCCCGCCTACCGCCGGGGCGAGATCCAGGCGATCCGCGACTACTGCGAGGTCGACGTGGTGAACACCTATCTCCTCTTCCAGCGCTTCCAGGTGGTGCGCGGCCTTCTCACGCACGAGCGCTACGACGCCGAGTGCGCGCTGCTCCGCGAGACGCTCGAGCGCCGCCCCGAGCCGCACTGGCGGGAGTTCCTGTCGCTCTGGAAGAGCTGATCCTCGAGATCGAAGGGCTCGACGCCGAGGGCCGCGGCGTCGCGCGCGAGCCCGACGGCAAGGTGGTGTTCGTCGAAGGCGCGCTGCCGGGCGAGCGCGCCGCGGTGCAGATCACGACCGGCGGGCGGCGCTTCGATCTCGGCCGCGCCAACCGCCTGCTCAACCAGTCGTCCGGCCGCCGAACGCCGCGCTGCCCGCACTTCGGCGTCTGCGGCGGCTGCGCCACGCAGCACGCGGATCTCGCCACGCAGATGGCCGCCAAGCAGGACTGGCTGCTGCAGAACCTGGCACGCATCGGCAAGCTGCAGCCCGAGCGGCTGCTGCCGATGATCAGCGGCGAGGAATGGGGCTACCGCCACCGCGCGCGCCTTTCCGTGCGCCGCGTCGAGAAAAAGGGCGTGATGGTCGGCTTCCGCGAGCGCCGCTCGACCTACGTCACCGACATGCACCAGTGTCCGGTACTACCCCCGCGCATGTCGGCGCTGATCGATCCGCTGCGCGCGCTGATCGAACGGCTCTCGGTCCACAGCCGCCTGCCGCAGGTCGAGATCGCCGCGGGCGACAACGCCGCCGCGCTGGTCTTGCGCCACCTGCTGGCGTTCACCGAGGACGATCACGCGCATCTGCGCGCGTTCGCCCGGCAGCACGATGTCCATCTCTGGCTGCAACCTGGCGGCCCCGAGAGCGCTGCGCCCTTCGAGCCGCCGCAGAGCGATCTCTACTACGACTTGCCGGACTTCGGCGTACGGCTGCGTTTCCGGCCGACGGACTTCACCCAGGTGAATCACGCGGTCAACCGGCTGCTCGTCGCGAAAGCGATCGAGCTGCTCGACCCGCAGCCCGGGGAGCGCATTGCCGACCTCTTTTGCGGGCTCGGCAACTTCTCGCTGCCGATGGCGCGCCGCGGCGCGCAGGTGATCGGCTTCGAAGGCAGCGCCGAGCTCGTCGCGCGCGCTCGGTCCAATGCCGCTGCCAATGCGCTAGTCGCGCAATTCGAGCAGATGGATCTCTTCGCGCCGAATCTCGCGTCCTTCGGCCGCTTCGACAAGCTGCTGATCGATCCGCCGCGTCAGGGCGCGATCGAAATCGTGAAGGCGCTCGACGCTCCGTTCCCGCGGCGGATTGTTTACGTGTCGTGCGATCCCGCCACGCTAGCCCGCGATGCGGGCGTGCTCGGGCATACGAAGGGCTATCGCCTCACGGCGACGGGTGTGGTCAACATGTTCCCGCATACCGCGCACGTCGAGGGCTTGGCGCTCTTCGAGCAATAAAAAACCGCCGCGCCGCTATTCGCGCTCGCCGGAGAGCGCCATCAGCAGGTACAGCAGGTTGGCGAAGATGTTCCAGAGGCTCATGTAGACGCCGGTCGCCGCCATGATGTAGTTGGTCTCGCCGCCGCGGATGATGCGCTGCAGGTCGTAGAGCAGGAAGAGCGAGAACACCACGACGACCAGCGTCGAGATGGTGAGCGCGAGCGCCGGGATCTGCAGGAACAGGTTCGCGATTATCGCGACCAGCAGCGCGATCATGCCCACGAACAGGAACTTGCCCATGAAGCCGAAGTCGCGCTTGGTCGTGGCGGCGATCGCGCCCATGGCGAAGAAGATCACGCCGGTGCCTACCGCCGCGTAGCCGATGAGCTGCACGCCATTGCGCAGCGCGAGCGCGAAGTTGAGGATCGGGCCGAGCCACCAGCCGAGAAGGCCGGTCATGAGAAGCAGCAGCGCGACGCCCAGGCCGCTGCTGCGGTTGGCGGCGATGCCGAACTGCAGGCCGATGACCGCCGCGAGCATGACGAAGGTGCTCGCCACCGGATGCGCCAGGATGACCCCGCCGGTCGCCATGCCGATGAAGGCGCCGACCACCGTCGGCACCATGGTGAGCGCAAGCAGGAGATAGGTGTTGCGCAGGACCTTGCGGCCCGCCTCGGCGGCGAGAACATCCGCGCCGGCTTGGTACGGGAAGTCGCGCCTTACCGGCTCGCCATCCGTGCGTATGGGTTTGAGTTCCATCGATCCTCCTTGGTATGCGCCTAGACTACTCTAAAATGCGGGCGCGAAAGCGCTTTTCAACCCCGGAGGGTTGGCAGAGCGGTCGAATGCGGCGGACTTGAAATCCGTTGGCCCGCAAGGGCCCGGGGGTTCGAATCCCTCACCCTCCGCCAAGCAGCGTCCAGAACTGTCCAGGCACGTCCAGCAGCTTTCGATTTGGTATCCAGAAACGTTATGTGGGTTGGAACGTGGGTAGAAAAATGGCGGAGGCTCTACCCAGACGCCCAGTTCTCGTAGCCATCAGCGGCGTCTATAAGCAGGCTGCCGACCGGATCCTCGGCACGATTAAGGGTTGGCTTAAGTACGCCTGCCCTTTGCGCTTCTATAGTTGCGCTTGGCAAGCCTTCTCGCGCGTCGCGCCTTTTCCTTGCGTATATCGTTGATCAGCGTTGCGGCTCGAATGTGTTCAGCGCAATGGCAAGCCGCCGCGCCATGTGGATGTTGGGTAATACCCGGCCCTGGCGATAGTGGCTGATACGGCTTTGCACGACACCGAGGCACCCGGCACGTCGCGCGTCCGTCCGACAGCCGAGCGCTGACTTCGCCGCGTCGAGGTATTCGTTGTCACACAAGAAGGCCGCTTTGCTAAGCAGTCGTGCATCAATCCGCTCCCAAGCTGTTGCATTTATGAACATCGCCAACAATGACGCCGAACCATCTCCTCGCGGTCGTAATCAGCCGCTAACGTCGCAGCAGCCCGGTTTCCTGAGCGCAGGCCGGTTCGCAGGGGCGTCAGCCGCGCCGGAATAGAATGGTGGTCTTGCGCCTCGCCGGGGGGTGCAGTGGCACATCGCTAGCTCGCATATGCGCCTGTCGCTCCGATTCATCGTACCTCTCGCTCTCGCCCTTGGCGCAATCGCCTACGGCGTCGTGCCCCTGGTGGATCAGCTGACGTTGAAATGGTTCGTGCGCGACCTCGACATCCGCAAGAACCTGATCGCGAGTGCAGTGCAGGAGCCCTTGGCCGATCTGCTCAGCAACAGCGCGCGTGACCACGTGCGCCCGCAGCGCGTGCAGGCGCTATTTACCCGAATCCTGCAGGACGAGCGCCTGTTCGCACTCGGTTTTTGCGACGACGCGGGTAAGCTCATCTACCGCACGCCGACATTGCCTGCCGAAGTGACCTGCCGCCCCCCGGGCGCCCCAGCCGAGGAAGCCGGTCGCGTGCTGCAAACGCAAAGGGGCCCGCTGCACGTCGGCACCTCGCCGGTGATCGCCGAGGGCCGCCAGCTCGGCGAGTTGCTGATCGTGCACGACATGAGTTTCGTCGAGCGGCGCAGCGCGGACACTAAGAAGTACGTCGTCTATCTGTTCGGCGCCATTTTCGCGGCCATCGCGCTCATCACTGTGGTGATTGCGGAGCTCTCGTTCCGTGGTTGGATGGCGGGCATCAAGGCGCTGATCCGCGGGCAATCCCTCGCTCTGTCCCCTGAACCGAAGTCGCGCGAGCTGCGACCGATCGCGCGTGATCTGGAGGCAATGGTGCGCGAGCTCGAGGCTGAGCGCCGGATGCGCGACGAGTCGCAGATCAGTTGGACGCCGGAGAACCTGCGCCGGATCCTGCGCGATGATCTCAAGGGCGACGAGATCCTGATCGTGTCCAATCGCGAGCCCTACATCCACGTGCGGAAGGATGGTCGCATCG
>DASQIG010000086.1:0-2696 GCA_035631735.1 Burkholderiales bacterium
CTCCTTCTATACGCTGCACCCCGGCGACGTGATTCTCACCGGCACGCCGCAGGGCGTGGGGCCGGTGCGTCCGGGCGACGTGATGGTCGCGACCATCGAGCGCATCGGTACGATGCGCATCGAAGTGCGGCAATAAAAGGACGATATTAGATTGCGCGTCCCGAAGAAACCAAAGGATGGGAGCAGCTAGAGCCATGGGAGAGCTGCCTGCGGTCGGAGTCTTCGAGATTTTCGTCATGGTCGGCGTGCTCGGAATCGTCGTGATGCTCCTTGGCATCGCTGATCAGTTCCGCGACCTGACTAGTCAGTTGCGGGAAGTGAACAGTCATCTCAAGCGGAGCAAAGACTCACGCGGTACATGACTCGCCGAGCGCCGCGAGCAAAATTGCAACCCCGAGGGCGAGAAGTTTCATTGGCGGTCCTCCGTGGCCATATCCGTACCGGAGCAGGGCCGGGGCCTGCGACGTGTACTATCGCGGCCGATGCATCCGCTTCCCACTACTGTGGTCGGCAGCTACCCGCAGCCGGACTGGCTCATCGACCGCGCCAAGCTCGGCTCGAAAGTGCCGCGCGTGCGCGCGCCCGAGATCTGGCGCATCGCGGCAGAGCACCTCGAGCAGGCGCAGGACGACGCGACGCTGCTCGCGATCCGCGACATGGAGCGCGCCGGCATCGACATCATCACCGACGGCGAGATGCGGCGCGAGAGCTACTCGAACCGCTTCGCCACCGCGCTCCAGGGCGTCGACATCGTGAACCCGGGCACCACTATTAACCGCAGCGGCGCGCGCGCCGTGGTGCCGCGCATAACCGCTCCGATCAAGCGCCGCGGGCCGGTCGAAGTGCGCGATGTCCAGTTCCTGCGCGCGAATACCGCAAAGCCGATCAAGATCACCCTGCCGGGTCCGTTCACCATGGCGCAGCAGGCGCAGGACGACTACTACAAGGACGAGGAAGCGCTGGCTCTCGCATTCGCCGCCGCCGTGAACCAGGAGATAAAGGATTTGCAGCGCGCCGGTGCCGATGTCATCCAGCTCGACGAGCCATGGCTCCAGGCGCGCGCCGATCGCGCCGCGCGCTATGGCGTGAAAGCGATCAACCGCGCCTTGGACGGCATCCAGGGCACGACGATCGTCCATCTTTGCTTTGGTTATGCCGCCGCGGTGAAGGACAAGCCCTCGGGCTATTCGTTCCTCGGCCAGCTCGCCGAGACGCGCGCCTCGCAGATCTCGATCGAAGCGGCACAGCCGCGGCTCGATCTCGCGGTACTGCGCGAGCTCGCGCCGAAGAGCGTGATGGTCGGCGTGATCGACCTCGGCACCAACGCCGTGGAGACGCCGGCGCAAGTGGCGGAGCGCATTCGCGCCGCGCTGAAATACATCGCGCCGGAGAAGCTGGTGGTCGCGCCCGACTGTGGCATGAAGTACCTCGAGCGCGATGCCGCCTACGGCAAGCTCGTCGCGCTGGCGCGCGGTGCCGCTATCGTGCGAAAGGAAATCGCCGGCTAGCGCGCGGCGGCCGATGCTGCGCGCTTTAATTTGCCGTCGGTTCTAGAACGACACCAGGGTGAACTTTTGCGCACGTCGTCCAAACCCGACTTCCGAGGTGTAGAGATTCCCCTGCCGGTCGATGGCGATGTTGTGCACCCACTTGAACTCGCCCGCCATGCGGCCGGTGCGGCCGAACGCGCCGAGCGGGCGGCCCGTAGAGCGCTCGAGGATGTAGACGCGGCCGTTCGCGCCGTCCGCGACGTACAGGTATTTCTGCGCCGCGTCGTGCGACAGCACCATGTCCCACACCGCGCCGTTTGCGCGCGTGAGCGGCTCGACGCGCAACTCCTGGACGAACTTGCCGCTCGGCTCGAATACCTGGATACGGTTATTCACCCGGTCGCACACGTAGACGCGGCCATCGTTCGATAGCCGCACGCAGTGCACCGGGTTGCCGAACTGGCGCGCCGGCGGCGCGCTCGGGTCGTACGCCGGCTGTCTTTCGTCGCTCGGCTCGGCGCCGTAGGCGCCCCAGTGGCGCTTGTACGCACCGGTGCGCGCGTCGAACACCACCACGCGGTGGTTGCCGTAGCCGTCGGCGACGTACAGCTCGGCGCTCTTCGGGTCCATCATCATGTGCGCCGGGCGGCCGAGCTGCGTGCGACTGGCGCTGCCTTCCGACTTGCCGGCGCGGCCGATCTGCATCAGGAACTTGCCCTCGGCCGTGAACTTGAGGATCTGGTTGTCCTCGTCGCCGTTGCCGGCGATCCAGACATTGCCCTGCGGGTCGATGTAGATGCCGTGCTCGCTCTTCGGCCACTGCACCTGCGGATCGCCGGGACCCCAGCCGCGCAGGTAGTTGCCTGCGGCGTCGAACTCGACTACGGGCGGCGCGGACTTGCAGCAGCGATGGGTGACCGGGCGCCGCTCCTTCGCATCCCACTCGTCCGCGAGCAGCGTCGATGGCCGGTGCACGATCCAGACATGGCCGTTTCTCTCGTCGACGGCGATGCCGGCCACCTGGCCGAGCACCAGCTGCACGCCGTTCTCTTCCGGCAACGGCCGCGGCCACGCCGGGTCGACGCGGAAGCTCGGCGCCTCGCCGAGGGTGGAAGAAGGGGCTTGCGCGCAGGCCGCGAGGGCGAGCGCAAGAGCGACGGGCAATATTTTCATCGGGCCTCCGGGCCCGGATGCTAACCCCGCCGT
>DASQIG010000087.1:0-6294 GCA_035631735.1 Burkholderiales bacterium
CCTTGACGACATGCTCGCCGACCGCGAGATCGACGCCGTCTGGATCTGCTCGCCCAACCATCTGCACGCGGCGCAGGTCGCGCAATGCGCCGCGGCGGGAAAGCACGTGCTGGTCGAGAAGCCGCTCGCCACCACTCGCGCCGATGCCGAGGAGGCGCGCCGCGCCGCCTCGCGCACGGGCATCGTGCTGCGCGTCGGCTGCCAGCATCGCTTCCGGCCGGCGCACCGCCAGATGCGCGACTGGATCGCGGCCGGGCTGGTGGGCCGCGTAGGCTACTTCCGCATCCACCGCTTCTGGCGTTATCCGTATTTCGAGGACATGGATCCGTCCGGCCCGCCGCAATGGCGCCGCTCTGGCGCGAGTAGCGGCGGCTGGGTGATCAACGACATCGGCTCGCATCTCCTCGATCTCATGCTCTGGATGTGCGGCGGCGACGGCGAGCTCGCAGGCGCCGCTCTCGCGTCGCAGCAATTCGACGTCGGTACCGAGGACAGCGCGGCGGTTCTGGTGCGCCTGGCGCAGGGCGGCATCGGCGTGATGGAGACGAGCTGCGCCAACGCGAGCCCCGGGAGCCGTATCGAGGTCTACGGCGCCGAGGGCTGGATCCGCGCGGACGACACGCTTTCGGGCGCGGCGCTCGTGCAGGCGCACGATGGGCGCCTGGCCGAGTTCCCGGCGGTCGAGATGCTGGACACTTACCGCGCAGAGGTCGCGGACTTCGTCGCTGCGCTGCGCGGGGAGCGCGGCATCGGTGCCGATGCCGACGCGGGCATCGCGCTTGCCGCGATCATCGAGGCGGCCGTCAAAAATAGCTGACCGGTACCGATAAGAAAATCTCGCTGGCACGGCCCGCCGTGCCGGCTTATCTTACGGGCCGGCTCAACGAGGAGGAGCGGATGCCACAGCAGAGCGTGCTTGAACGGCCGGTGGACCGCGCGCGCATTAGCGACGCGGAATGGGAGCTGCGCGTAATGCTCGCCGCTGCCTATCGCCTGGTCGATTATTTCGGCTGGACCGAGCAGATCTACGGTCACCTCACCGCGCGCGTGCCCGGGCCCGAGGCGCATTTCCTCATCAACCCCTGGGGCCTCAACTACGACGAGGTCACGGCCTCGAACCTGGTGAAGATCGATGTCGACGGCAAGATCGTCCTCGACAACGGCTACCCGGTGAACTACGCGGGGTTCGTCATCCATTCCGCGATCCACATGACGCGCGGCGCGGAGAACCACGTCGTGATGCACACGCATACCACTGCCGGCATGGCGGTCGCCGCGATCAGGGAAGGCGTGCTGCCGGTGTCGATGTTCGGCACGGTGTTTCATAACCGCATCGGCTATCACGACTACGAAGGCGCGTCGCTCTACCTCGATGAGCGCGAGCGCATCGTCAAATCGCTCGGGCCGCACAAGGCGCTCGTCCTGCGCAATCACGGGCTGCTGGTCGTCGGCAAGACGGTGCCCGAGGGCTTCCTGCGTCTCTATCGCCTCGAGCGCGCCTGCCAGGTGCAAGTCGCCGCGTCGGCCGCCGGGACGCTCAACATCGTCACCCAGGACGTCGCCGACCGCTCCGCGGCGGACCTCGACAGCTACCAGGAGATGCAGCCCGCGGCCGAGGGCGAGATCGAGTTTGCCGCGCTGATGCGCAAGCTCGACAGGATCGACGACAGCTACCGGCGCTGAGCCGGTCGCTTTGCGAAAGGAGGAGGAGATGCGAGGAGGGAAGCTCAGTCTATGGTTTGCGGCGCTGGTACTTGCCGGCACGGCGGTGGCGCAGGAGCCGCTCAAGATCGGCGCCATCAACCCCTACAGCGGCCCGCTCGCGCTCTACGGCGACGAGATGGCGCGCGGCTACCAGCTGGCGGTCAACCTGAGGAACTCGAAGGGCGGCGTGCTCGGCCGCAAGATCGAGCTAGTGCGCGGCGACGCCACCAACCCGCAGCAGGCGATCGCTGCGGTGGAACAGCTTGCGACGCGCGACAACGTCGAGATCTTCGTCGGCACCTACGTCTCCGCGATTGCCAATGCCGGCAGCGACGCGGCGCTGCGGCACAACAAGCTGTGGTGGGACACCAACGCGCTCGCCGCAGAGCTGACGGAGAGGAAGCTCCCCAACTTCGTGCGCTCGGGCCCCAACGGCCAGCACTTCGCCGAGATGAGCGTGCGCGCGGTGGTCGAGCTGGTCGCGCCGGCGCTCGGCAAGAAGCCGAACCAGGTGAGCGTCGCGCTCGAGCACGAGGATTCCATCTATGGCAAGACGATCGCCGAGGTGCAGAAGGCGCGCCTCGAGCGGAGCGGCGTAAAGGTCGCCGCCGTGGGCTCGCACAACTTCAAGGCGACCGACCTCACCGACGTCGTACTGCGCACGCGGCGCGCCAATGCCGACGTCTGGGTCCAGACCGGCTATGTGCCTGACACCAACCTTCTGCTAAAGACGACACGCGAGCAGGGCTACAAGCCCGGCGTGATCATCACGGTCGGCACCGGCGACACGTTCGAGACGCTCGATGCCCTCGGTGCCGAGTACCTGGAGGGCGTGCTGGTCGTCTCCTACCCGCGGCCGGACATCTCGGAGAAGTACGCGCCCGGCGCTGCGGCTTATCTCGAGGCGTATCGCAAGGCCTACAACCGTGACCCAATCGCGCCGCAGAGCCTCGCGGCCTACGGCGGGCTGCTGCTGATGTTCGACGCAGTGCAGGCTGCCGGCAGCACCGACTCCGGCAAGGTGCGCGCTGCGGCCGCGGCGACGGACAAGCCGCTCGGCTCTTACCCCACGGGTTTCGGCGTCAAGTTCGACGACAAGTTCCAGAACATGCGGGCGCAGCCGGTGGTGATCCAGTGGCAGGGCGGCAAGCAGGTGACGGTCTTCCCGGTGGAAGCGCGCCGCGAGGGAGCCGCCCTGCGCAACCTGCCGCGGAAATAGCACCGCAGTAGCGGGCGCGGGATGGACGCGCTGCTCCATGTGCTCGTCGTAGGGATCCTGCTCGGCGGGATCTACGCTGTGGTGAGCCTTGGCCTCAATCTCATCTTCGGCGTGATCCGCGTCGTCAACTTCGCACACGGCGAGCTCGTCATGCTCGGCATGTACGGCGCGTTCCTCGCCTATTCGACCCTCGGGCTGGACCCGTACAGCTCCATCCTGCTGGTGGTGCCGGCGCTGTTCCTGTTCGGACTGGTGATCCAGCGGCTGGTCATCGAGCCGCTGCAGGCCGAATCGATGATGCAGATGTTCGCGACCTTCGCGCTGCTCACCATCCTGCAGAACGTGGTGCTCGCGATCACGCGCGGCGAGGGCTACAGCGTGCCGACCAGGCTGGCCGCCGCCGGCGTGCAGCTCGGCGAGATCCGCATCACCGCGACGCGGCTCATCATCCTCGTCGCCGTCACCGCGATCGCGGTGCTGCTGCATCTCTTCCTGCAGCGCACGCTGCTGGGCAAATCGATCCGCGCCGTCACCCAGGATCGGCAGGCCGCGCGGCTGATGGGCATCAACGTCGAGCGCACCTTCATGGTGACCTTCGGCATCGGCGCCGCGCTCGCCGGTCTCGCCGGCGCGCTGATCGCGCCGATCTACACGCTCGCGCCGGGAATCGGTGGCAACTTCATCCTCGCGGCCTTCGCGGTCGTGGTGCTCGGCGGGCTCGGCAGCGTCGCGGGCGCGTACTTCGGCGGCATCATCGTCGGCGTCGTCGAGGCGTTCGCCGGCTACTACATCGATCCGGAGCTCAAGCAGGCGATCTGGTTTCTCATCTTCCTCGCCGTGCTCATCGTGCGGCCCACCGGCCTGTTCGGCCAGGTGGGCGCCGAGGAGATCGGTTTCCGCGAGCAGACGTGAGCAGCGTGCCCTCCACGGCCACCGTGGCGCCGCTCGCGCGCTCGAGCGCCACCATTCTGCCGCTGCGCCGCACGCTGCTCCTGCTCGCGCTGGGCCTGGGCCTCGCGCTGCTGCCGCTCCTGCTCCTCGCGGGCAACCGCTTCTGGCTGAACATCCTGGTCTACACCTATCTGTTCGCCGGACTGTCGGTCGCCTGGAACATCATCGCCGGCTACGGCGGCCAGTTCTCGCTCGGCCACGCGGTGTTCTTCGCCGTGGGCGCCTACATGACGGCGCGGCTCTTTCTGGTGTGGGATATCTCGCCGTGGCTCGGCTTCATTCCCGGCGCCGCGTTGTGCGCGCTCATCGGCCCGCTCATCTTCTGGCCGACGTTTCGCCTCAAGGGCTCGTTCTTCGCCATCGCGACGCTCGCCTTCAACGAGGTGGGATTGGTCATGGCGAATTACCTCGAGACGCTGACCGGCGGCCCGCGCGGGCTGCAGATCCCGTACCAGGCGTCGCTCGGCAACATGATCTTCGCGCATCCGTTCGCCTACGCGGTGCTCATGTTCGGCTTCATGGCGCTGTGCCTCGCGATCGCGGTGTGGGTGCGGCGCAGCCGCCTGGGCTATTACCTCCTCGCGCTGCGCGAGAACGAGGACGCCGCGCGGGCGGCGGGAATCGACGTCGCGAGCGCCAAGCTGCGCGCGACCGCCATCAGCGCGGCGCTGTCCGCCACCGGCGGCGCGCTCTTCGTCATGTATGTACGCACCATCGATCCGCCGACGCTCTTCTCGCTCAGCGACGTCGGCTTCAAGTTCGCGCTGCTCGCGCTGATCGGCGGCATCGGCACGATCAGCGGCCCGGTGCTCGGCGCCTTCCTGATCATCCCGGCAGAGAGCTGGCTGCGCGCCGAGCTCGGCGGCGGCCTGCCGGGAATGCACCTCGCGATCCTCGGCGCGCTGATGCTGCTCGCCGCGCTCTTCATGCGGCGCGGCCTGGCGGGCGTGCTGGACAGCGCGTGGCGCCGCTGGCGCGGGCGGAAGCGATGAGCACGGCGTTCCTCAGCGTGCGCGGCGTCGGCAGGCATTTCCAGGGCCTGCACGCGGTTGAGGACGTGTCGTTCGATGTCGGCCGCGGCGAGATCGTCAGCATCATCGGCCCGAACGGCGCTGGCAAGACCACGCTCTTCAACCTGCTCACCGGGCAGCTCGCGCCCACCAGCGGCGAGATCCGCTTCCGCGACCTCGTGCTCAATCGCCTGCGCCCGGACAAGCGCGCGAAGCTGGGCCTCGGCCGCACCTTCCAGATCGCGAAGCCGCTCGCCGCGCTCACGGCGCTCGAGAACGCCATGGTCGGCGCGTTCCTGCACCACCGCAGCCTGCACGATGCGGAAGCGCACGCCTGGGCGAAGCTCGACCAGGTGGGCCTGCGCGCACGCGCGCAGGTGCGCGCCGGCGAATTGACGCTCTCGGAGCGCCGGCGTCTGGAAGTCGCGCGCGCGCTCGCGCTCGAGCCCCAGATCATCCTGCTCGACGAGGTGATGGCCGGGCTCAACCCGAGCGAGGTCGCGGAGATGATCGGCCTGGTGGGGCGCCTCAACGAGGCGGGTCTCACCATCCTGATCATCGAGCACAACCTCAAGGTGGTACGCGCCTTCTCGCGCCGCGTCATCGTGCTCGACCACGGCGCGAAAATTGCGGAAGGCGACGCGCAGACGATTCTCAGCATGCCTCAGGTGATCGAGGCCTATCTCGGAAAGCGCCTCAAATGAGCAGTTTCCTGGGCGTCGAGCACGTCAGCGCAGGCTACGGCCTCGCGCCGGTGCTGCACGACGTTTCGCTGCACGTCGACCCGGGTGAAGTGGTGGCCGTGCTCGGCGCCAATGGCGCCGGGAAAACCACCCTGTTGCGCACCATCCACGGCCTGATCGCACCGACGAGCGGCCGCATCCTCTTCGAAGGCAACGACATCGCGGGCACGCCGGCGCATCTCGTCGTGAGCCGCGGGCTGGCGATGGTTCCCGAGGGCGGGCACCTGTTTCCCTTCATGACGGTGCGCGAGAACCTGGAGCTCGGCGCCTTCAACCCGGCGTCGCGCGCCGCCATGCGGCGCAACCTCGAGGAGGTGCTTGCGCTCTTTCCGATCCTCGAGTCGCGCCGCGCGCAGCTCGCCGGCTCGCTTTCCGGCGGCGAGCGGCAGATGTGCGCCATCGCGCGCGCCCTGATGAGCCATCCGCGGCTGCTCGCCCTCGACGAGCCCTCGGCCGGGCTGTCGCCGATGATGGTGGAGAGAGTGTTCGAGCTCATCCGGTCGGTCGTGGCCACGCGGCACATCACCGTGCTTCTCGTGGAGCAGCACGTCGAGGACGCGCTCGAGGTCGCGAGCCGCGCGTACGTCATCGAGCGCGGCGCCATCGTCAAGACCGGGTCCGGCGCCGGCTTGATGAAGGATCCCGACATCCAGCGCGCCTACATGGG
>DASQIG010000088.1:0-3918 GCA_035631735.1 Burkholderiales bacterium
CCGAAGCGCAGCGTCTCTTTCACTGCCGGGAAATTTCGTACTTAGTACGAAATATTTTCATTGCCAGACCTTGCGCGCGACCTCGACCACGCGCTCGAGCTTGCGCTGCTGGTCCTCCTCGCTGATCAGGTTGCCGACCACGTCGGAGCCGAAGCCGCACTGCGGGCTGATGGCGAGCCGCTCGAGCGGCACGTACTTCGCCGCTTCCTCGACCCGCCGTAGAAGCGCATCCACCGTTTCCAGCTCGCGCACCTTGGTGCTTACCAGGCCCAGCACCACCACCTTGTCCTTGGGTACAAAGCGCAGCGGCGCAAAGCTCCCGGCGCGCGGGCTGTCGTACTCCAGCAGGAACCGCTGGTACGGCAGCTCGTTGAAAAGACGCTCCGCGATTGCATCGTACGTGCCTTCGCGATGCCACATGCTGCGCTGGTTGCCGCGGCAGAGATGGATGCCGAAGGTAACGCCCGGGAAGCCGCGCACCAGCTCGGCGTTGGCACGCAGTGAGCGGCCGAAATTCTCCATCGGGTCCTCGCCGCGCTTGCGCATCGTGTCGAGCGACGGCTCGTCGACGTACGCCGTGTAGCCCGGCTCGTCGATGTGCACATAGCGGCAGCCCGCAACGACCAGCGCCTGGATCATGCGCCGCTGGATGGCGACCACATCGGCGAGGAATGCGTCCAAGGTGGGATACACCGCCTTGGACGCTGCGTGATCAAAGCGCTGCATGATGCGATCGGGACCGATGAGCGACACCTTCACCGGTCTCTTCGCCAGCGGCGCCACGCGCCGATACTCCTCCAGTGGGACGTTGCGCTTTAGCTGTAGGCGCTCCACCACTGGCCGCCGATGCACGACCGGCGTGCCGGGCGCCGCGAGGTCCGGGATGTCCCAGCGCGCGAGCGGCGTGCTGCCCGCGCGGCGTTGCTGACTTCCCATGGTTTCGGTGCCCGCGTTGTAGCCGCTGACTGCAAGGCCGAAGCTGTCCTGGAAGTTGAGCCGGCTGATCTCGCCGTCGGTGACCACGTCGAACCCGATTTCCTCCTGCAGGGCTAGGTGACGGCGCACGCATTCCAGCTCGATGCGCTCGAACTCGGCGGCCGACAGCTTGCCGCTCTCGAGCTTCAGGCGCGCTTCCTTCCAGGCGGCGGGACGCAGCAGGCTGCCTACGACGTCGGTGCGGATCCGACCGAGTTCGCTCATAGGCTAGGGACGCCTTGAAATAGTCTCCCCCGCGAAAGCGGGGGTCCAGGTTCTGCCTGGAAAGTCATGGGTTCCCGCTTGCGCGGGAACGACGATTCGTCGCTGTTTCAAAGATTTCCTACTCCTGACGGACACCGGCTGCTTTCACGGCCTGCGCGTAGCGCTCCATATCAGCTTTCATGAAGCGCACGTAATCCTCGGTGCCGCTCTCGCGCAGCTCCATGCCGAGATTCGCCATGCGCTCGGCGATGTCGGGCTCGCGCACGATCTTCGCCACCGCGCGCTGCAGCCGGGTGACGATCTCGCGCGGCGTGCCGGCGGGCGCCTGCAGCCCGATGACGGTGGCGATGTCGAAGTCCGGATAGCCCTGTTCGATTGCCGTCGGCACGTCGGGCAGGCTCGCCGAGCGCCGCACAGTGCTTATCGCGTAGACCTTGAGCTTGCCCGAGCGGATGTGCGATGCGACGTTCGGGATGCCGGACCAGCCGACCTGCACTTCGCCGCCGAGCAGTCCCGCGACGAGCGCCGAGCCGCCCTTGTACGGCACGTGTAGCAGGTCGATTCCCGCGCGCGACGCGAATATCGCCATCGTAAGGTGATGCACCGAGCCGCTGCCGGCAGAACCATAGCTGAGCTCGCCCGGTTTGCTCTTTGCGAGCGCGACGAATTCTTCGAGCGTATTGGCCGGAAGCGCGGGATTCGCGACCAGCACCGTCGGCACAGCAGCGAGCGCCGTGATCAGCGTGAAGTCGCGCAGCGGGTTGTAGGTGAGCTTGGGATTCAGCGCCGGATTGATCGCCAGCGCGCCCGAGTCGCCGAGCATCAGCACATGCCCGTCGGCCGGCGCGCGCGCCACGAGCTCGGCCGCTACCACGCCGCCGGCGCCAGGAACGTTCTCCACGATAAATGGCTTGCCGAACGTTTCGGCGAGCTTGGCCGCCATCAGCCGCGCCAGCACGTCCGGGTTTCCGCCCGGCGCGGCAGCGGCGATGAGGCGTACGCTCTTCGCCGGATAGGTGTCCTGCGCCTGGGCAGCGCCCAGCGCAGCGGCCAGCAGCAACGTTACCCACAGCCGCATGTCATCCTCGCTTGTCGACGAAGCGCGGCGCCTTCACGTTCGCTTCGAACTCGCGCGCAATCGTGCCACGCGGCAGGAGCGTGAGCTCCGGCGTCACTTCGTACGTCTGGCGGATCATTGCCGCGATCTGGCCCGCACCGCCAGTCCTCGTTTCGACGTGCAGATGCAGCACGTCGTTGCCGCCCGAGTTGTAGACCTCCGCGCGAAAGTCCACGACGTCGGCATCGCGGAACATCGCGTCCTCGAGCTCCGCGTGGTTGATGTTCACGCCGCGCACCTTGAAGAAGCCGACAGTGCGGCGCGCGTGGCGCATGACCGGGAACGCCGACCATGGCTCACGACCTGGGGTGGGGGCGGATATGGAAACCAGATCTCCGGAGCTCCAGCGCAGGAACGGCGTCATCGTGTTCGACCAGAGCGCGGTGACGACGAGCGCGCCGACCTCGCCCGGCGCGACCGGCTCGCCGCGCTCGTCCAGCACCTCGAGGTACCACAGATCGGTGAACGCACACATGCCGTCATGCGCGAGGCTCTCGCCGGCGACGAAGGCGGCTTCGGTCATGCCGAAGTGATCGTAGACTTCCGCGCCCCAGGCGCGCTCGAGCTTCTGGCGCTTCACCGGCGAGAGCGGCTCCGCGGCGACGATCAGCTTCTTGACCGTCGAGCGCGCGAGGTCGTAGCCCTTGACCTCGGCGAGGTTGGCGAGATGCAGGCCGTAGCTCGCCATGCCGAGCCAGAGGGTGGGCTTCAGTTGCTCGATCAATTCGAGCTGCGTCTCGGAGGGGGTGTTGGTTCCGGCGCCGCACCATACGGTGCCGATGCCGAGGTTGATCGCTGCGCGCGCATAGAGATGCGCGACCGGATGCACGCCGAGCGGGAACGAGATGTGCGCGCAGTCATCGGCGGTGGCGCCGATCAGCGCGAAGGCGCGCTCGAACGCCAGGAGGTTGTGCACCATGTCCTCGGCCGAGCGCGGATAGAAAAGCGGCCGGCCGGTGGCGCCGCCCGAGCGCCAGTACTCGACGACCTTGCTGCGCGGCGCGATGCAAAACTCGTCGTGGAAGCGCGCAGGCGGGATCTCGCGCAGCGCCTCCTTGGTGAGCACCGGGATGCGCCGCCACATCTCGGGCTCGTGAACCCGGTCGAGGTCGATGGGAGGCATGCGGCGCCGCCAGAACTCGGAGTGCAGGGCCCGCTCGACCGCGAGGCGCTGCCTTTCGCGGTGGATGCGCTCCATATCGGCCGCGGTACGCGGCCAGCGGAAATCATGGGCAGTCATCGCACTCGATCCAGCAAAAGCAGCAGTCCGCCGAGGATGGCAGTGTTGCCCAGAAGTGTAAGGCGCGAGAAGTTGCGCTGGACGGGATCGCTCTTCTGCCAGAAGCGGTGAAAGATCGCGGTCGCCGCGACCGTGAAGACCATGAGGCTGCCGACGCCGAGCGCCGGATGCCAGCGGAGCTCGATCATGGCGCAGCCCGCGAATTGCAGCGCGATGCCGAACCAGAAGAGCGCCGCTGGAAAGGGCGTGCCGAACGCGCGCATGCGCTCGATGTGGTCGGCGATGCGCGCCTTGGTGAGGTTCGAGGCGCCCGTGACGACGAAGAACAGGACGATGAGCTGCTCTCCCGCGGTGCCGAGCC
>DASQIG010000089.1:0-5158 GCA_035631735.1 Burkholderiales bacterium
AAGACGGGCGCCTCGAGATGGTCGAGCAGAACGCGTTGCGCTTCCACGACGACATCGCCTATGACGACAGCTATAACGGCCTGGTGGTCGACGAGGCCGAGGGCGATCGCCTGGCGGGCGTGCTCGGCGCAAAGCGCGTGCTCTTCCTCGCCAATCACGGCGTGATCGTCGTCGGCCCGACGGTGGCGGAAGCCTTCGATTCGCTCTATTACTTGGAGCGCGCCTGCCGTCTCCAGGTGCTCGCGCGCATGATGGGCGGCAAGCGCCGTGCGGTGCGGCCCGAGGTGGTGGAGCGGACTTGCCGGTTGATGCGCGCCGACGCGCCGCAGTACGCCGGCGCGCACTTCGGCGCGCTCAAGCGCATCCTCGAGCGCGAGGAGCCCGCGTATTCTCGGTGAGGGGATCGAGCTGCGGCCGGCGGCACCCGATGACGTGCCGGCGATGCGGGAGATCTACGCTTACCACGTACTGCACGGCCTCGCGAGCTTCGAGGAGGAGCCGCCCTCGGTGGCCGAGATGAGACGGCGCTACGAGGACGTGCGCGCACGGGGCCTGCCCTGGCTCGCCGCGGATTTCGGCGGCGTGCTGGTGGGCTACGGCTATTGCGCGCCTTACCGCACCCGCTCGGCGTACCGCTACAGCATCGAGGATTCGATCTATGTGCGCCACGGCTCCGAAGGGCGCGGCGTCGGCAGCGCGCTCCTGGATGAATTGATCCGCCGGGTCGCCGAGTTGGGCTATCGTCAGCTCATCGCCGTAATCGGCGACAGCAGCCACGCGCCGTCGATCAACCTGCACGTGCGCTTCGGCTTCCTGCGCGTCGGCACGCTTCGCTCGGTCGGCTTCAAGTTCGGCCGCTGGGTCGACACCATCGTCATGCAGCGGCCGCTCGGCCCCGGCGACGGCACTCCACCTACGTCGTAAGAACGATCTTTCCCTTCGCCTCGCGGCTCGCGAGGAGCTTGAGCGCCTCGGCCGCTTTCTCGAGCGGCAGCGTTTGCGACACATGCGGCCGCAGCCGCCCTTCGCCGTACCAGCGCGCGAGCTGCCGCACGCTCTCGGCGAACGCTTGCGGCTCTCGGCGCGTGAAGTCGCCCCAGAAGACGCCGACCGCCGCCGCGCCTTTCAGGAGCGGCAGGTTCAGCGGCAGCTTCGGAATCTCGCCCGCCGCGAAGCCAACCGCCAATAGCCGCCCGCGCCAGGCGAGCGAGCGGAACGCAGTCTCGGTGTACGCACCGCCGACCGGGTCATAGACCACGTCGACGCCGCGCCCCTCGGTGAGCTCCTGGACGCGTTTGCGCAGGTCTTCGGTAGCGTAATTGATCGTCGCATCAGCGCCGTGCTCGCGGCACACGGCGAGCTTGCCTTCGCTTGAGGCACCGGCGATGACGCGCGCGCCAAGCGCTTTGCCGATCTCGATCGCCGCGAGTCCCACGCCGCCCGCGGCGCCGAGCACCAGCAGCGACTCAGCTGCCTTGAGGGCGCCACGATCGCGCAGCGCGTGATCCGAGGTCCCGTACGTCAGCAGGAAAGCCGCGCCGTGCACGAAATCCATTCCCGTGGGGAGTGCCAGCAGGCGCGCCGCTTCGGTCTTCACCTCCTCGGCAAAGGCGCCGTACGTAGTGAAAGCGATGACGCGGTCGCCGGCTTTCCAGCCGTTCACGCCGGGACCGACCTCCTTGACGATGCCGGCGAGCTCGCTGCCGGGCGAAAACGGCAGCGGCGGCCTGAACTGGTACTTGTTCTGGATGATGAGCACGTCGGGGAAGTTGACGCTCGCCGCCTTGACCGTCACCACGACCTCTCCGGGCCCGGCTTTGGGCGACGGCAGCTCTTCGATCGTAAGTGACTCCGGCGGCCCGTACTGCTTGCAGAGGACGGCTTTCATGAACATAGAATGCCACATGCCCACCCTCACCACTGACGACGGCGTCCGTTTGCATTACGAGGAGACGGGCGCCGGCACCCCGCTCGTCTTCGTGCATGAATTCGGCGGCGATCTGCGCAGCTGGGAGCCGCAGGTGCGCTACTTCGCGCGCCTCTATCGCTGCATCCGCTACAACGCGCGCGGCTATCCGCCCTCGGAGGTGCCGGAAGACTGGAACCGCTATTCCCAGGAGCGCGCGCGCGACGACATTCGGAGCGTGCTCGATGCCCTGAAGCTCGAGCGCGCGCACGTCGTCGGCCTGTCGATGGGCGCCTTCGCCACCCTGCATTTCGGCATGCACTATCCCGACCGCGCGCTCTCCATCACCGTCGCGGGCGGCGCGTATGGCTCGCATCCGGCGCACCACAAGCAATTTCAGGAGGATTCGCGCGCCAACGCGGAGCGCATTCGGCGCGAGGGCATGCCGAAGTTCGTCGCCACCTACGGCGTCGGCCCGCAGCGCGTGCAGCTCGAGATCAAGGACCCGCGCTCCTTCGCCGAGTACCTCGCGCAGTTCACCGAGCATTCGGCGCTCGGCGCCGCCAATACGCTGCTCGGCGTGCAGTGCCGCCGGCCGTCCTTCTACGACCTGCGCGAGCGCCTGCAGAAGATGACGGTGCCCACGCTCCTGATGCTGGGCGATGAGGAAGAGCCGGCGATGGAGGCGAACGTCTTCCTCAAGCGCGCCATTCCGACGGCGGGGCTCGCCGTACTTCCGAAGAGCGGCCACGCCATCAACCTGGAGGAGCCCGCGCTCTTCAACCGACTGTTGGAGACCTTCCTCCACCAGGTGGAAACCGGCCACTGGCGCTCGCGCGATCCGCGCTCGACGGTGCCTTCGCTTTACGGCCCTGCCGGCCGGCCGTGAGCCTGCTCGTCGAGAAACGCGGCGCGGCGGGCTGGATCGTGTTCAACCAGCCGGCCAAGAAGAACGCGATCAGCGGCGCCATGTGGCGGGCGATCCCGCCGGCGATGGCGCAGTTCGACCGCGATCCCGAGCTTCGTTGCATCGTCTTTCGCGGTGCGGGCACCGAGGCGTTCGCCGCGGGCGCCGACATCTCGGAGTTCGAGAGCGCTCGCTCGGAGCGCGGCGCGGTAGCCGAGTACGACGATCTCCTCGACCGCGTGCTGCACTCGATCCAGGACTCGCTCAAGCCCTCGCTCGCCATGATCCATGGGTACTGCCTCGGCGGCGGCGTGGAGATCGCGCTCGCCTGCGACCTGCGCTACTGCGCTGCGTCTGCGGAGTTCGGCATCCCGGCGGCGAAGCTCGGCCTCGGCTACAACATCGAAGGCCACAAGCGCTTGCTCGAGACGGTCGGGCACGCCTGGGCGCGCGAGATCATGTTCCTCGGCCGGCGCTACCACGCCGAGGAGGCGCTCGCCATGGGTCTCGTGCACCGCGTGCTGCCCGCTGCGGAGCTCGAGCGCTATGTCGACGGCGTGATCGAGACGCTGTGCCGGAACGCGCCGCTTGCCATCGCCAACACCAAGACGATCCTCGAGCAGTACGTGAAGTCGGACGGCACGCCTGACACTGCCCGCATGCGCGCCGCGATCGAGCGCTGTGCGAAGAGCGCTGACTATATCGAAGGCCGGCGTGCCTTCATGGAGAAACGCAAGCCCCGCTTCACCGGTAAATGAAGATCACGCACATCCGCTCGCGCGCGGTATCCGCGCCGATGAGACACCCGCTCGCCACGAGCACCGGCGCGCTCACTGCGGCGTCCTTGCTGCTCATCGATCTGCAAACCGACGCCGGCGTCGTCGGCCACTCCTATCTCTTCAGCCCGGCCCAGCACACGCTCCCTGCGATCGCCAAGCTGGTGGACGCAATGGCGGATATGGTGAAGGGCGACGAAGTGGCCCCGCTGGACATCGAGCGCAAGCTCCGTGCGCGCCACACGCTCCTTGGCGTGCACAACATCGTGCTCTTCGCCATGTCGGGCATCGACATGGCCGCGTGGGATGCGCATGCGCAATCGCTCGGCCAACCGCTCGTGCGGCTGCTCGGTGCGACGCCCCGGCCGATCCCGGCCTACAACTCGAAGGGGCTCGGCATCATGCCGCTCGATCGCCTGGTGGCCGAGGCAGCCGAGCTGGTCGCCGAAGGCTTCCGCGCGGTGAAGCTGCGCCTCGGGCGGCGCGAGGCGCGCGAGGACCTGGAAGCGCTGCGCGCCGTGAAGAGAGCGATCGGGCCGGAGATCGCGCTGATGGTCGACTTCAACCAGGTGCTCTCGGTCGCCGAGGCGATCAAGCGCGGGCGGATGATCGACGACGAAGGCGGCGTGTACTGGATCGAGGAGCCGATCCGGGCCGACGACTACGCTGGCGCCGCGCGCATCACGCGCGAAATTGCCACGCCGATCCAGATCGGCGAGAACTTCATGGGTCCCGAGCAGATGGCGCAGGCGCTCGCGGCCGGCGCCTGCGACTACGTCATGCCCGACGCCGAGCGCATCGGCGGCGTCACCGGCTGGATGCGCGCCGCGGCGCTCGCGCAGGGCGCCGGCATGGAGATGTCGAGCCATCTCTTCCCGGAGGTGAGCTGCCATCTGCTGGCGGCGACGCCGACCTGTCATTGGCTCGAGTACGTCGACTGGGCGAACGCGATTCTCGCCGAGCCGCTGGAGCTGAAAGACGGTCATGTGCTTATCCCCTCGGCACCCGGCACGGGCATCAAGTGGAACGAGCCAGCCGTCGCGCGCTACGCGCTATGACGTTCACGCGCCACTTCGCGCACTGGCCGCCGGGCGCACCGCAGACGCTGGAGGTCTCGCGCGACAGCGTGTACAGCAACCTGGCGGCTAGCGCCGCCAGGAATCCGCAGCGCACGCTGGTCGATTACTACGGCACGCGCATTTCCTATGCGGACATCAAGCGCGAAGCCGATGCGCTCGCCGGCTTCCTGCAGCGCCGCTGCGGCGTCGCCAAGGGCGATCGCGTGCTGCTTTATCTGCAGAACAGCCCGCAATTCATCATCGCCTACTACGCGATCTTGCGTGCGGACGCCGCGGTAGTGCCGGTCAATCCGATGAACCGCACGGAGGAGCTGCGCCATTACGTCGAGGACGCGCAAACCAGAGTGGCGATCGTCGGCCAGGAGCTCTACGAGCGCATCGCGCCGCTCGGCCTCCCGCACGTCATCGTCGCTACGTATTCCGATTACCTGCGCACGCCGACCGACCTGCCGCTGCCGGATTTCGGGCGCGCGCCGCGCGCCGCGAGCGG
>DASQIG010000090.1:0-2729 GCA_035631735.1 Burkholderiales bacterium
GCTGCGGGCTCGCCTTGTGGAACTTGTCGGTGAACCAGTTGTTGTAGGCGCGGGCGAGCGGCACCGCCCAGGTCGGGTCCTGGATCATGTTGAAGGCGAGCCCGGCCGTCGGATAGAGCACCGTGCTCTCGATCCCGGTGCCGTCGAGGAAGTCGAGCCAGGTCTTGGCGTTGATGGTGTAGCCCTTGTGGATGCCCAGGCGCGCCATGATGGCGCCGCGCTGGTAGCCATCGAGCGTCGGGAAGAACGGGAAGCCGAGCAGCGTGTTGTTGCCCTTGTAGGGCGCCTCCATGTATTCGAGCAGCTCCTCGTCGCGCTCGATCAGGTGCCCGTCTGCGTCCAGCATGCTGCCTTTGAGTTTCATCGCGGTATCTCCTCGAAGAAGCGCGCGCCGTTCGCGAGGATCTTCACCTTGGTGCCTTCCGGCAGATCCCGGCGCGCGCGGAAAAGCGCAATCGCGTCGAAGACGCGTGAGCATGGGGGAGATCGACGCGCGTCCGTGTCGTAGACCTTCACGGCATCCATGCGCCGCCGTCCACGTTGAGCGTCTGCCCGGTGATGAAGTCGCTCGCACTCGAGGCGAGGAACACGACCGTGCCCACCAGGTCCTCGGGGTACTGGTCGCGCTTGAAGGCGCGCGCCTGGCGGCGCGGCGCGAGGTACTCCTCCGAGAGCATGCGGCGCTGGTTCTCGTCGGCGATGGTGAGCCCTGGCGTGATCGCATTGACGTTGATGCCGTCGCCGCCGACCTCGCGCGCGAGCGCGCGCGTGAGCCCGATCAGCGCAGCCTTCGAGCTCACGTAGTGCAGGAACATGGGCGTGCCGCCGAGCACCGTGCCGGAGGAGATGTTGATGATCTTGCCGCGGCCCTGCTGCTTCATCTGCGGGTGTACCGCCCGGCAGCAGAGGAACACGCCTTTCACATTTACGGCCATGCAGCGGTCCCACTCCTCCAGCGGAATCTGCGTGAACGGCCGCTTCGCAATGGTCGCGTACATGCCCGCGTTGTTCACCAGCACATCGATCGCGCCATAGGCCTCTACCGCCCGCGCCGCCATGGCGGCGGTCTGATCGGGCGCGGTCACGTCTGCGTGCACCGCGACGCCGTCCACTTCCTTCGCCACTGCCCGCGCGGCATCGTCCGCGATGTCGGCCACTACCACGCGCGCGCCCTCGGAGGCGAGCGCCTTGCAGTATGCGCGCCCGAGGCCGATGCCGCCGCCCGTGACGATCGCAACCTTGTCTTTAAGTCGCATAGAGCTCACTCCACCTTGATGTCCGCCTCGCGTACCACGCGCCGCCACTTGTCGTAGTCGCTTTTCATGAGCTGCGCGAACCCTTCCGGCCCAAGCGGCGTCGGTTCGAGCGAGAAGCCGCGG
The DNA here is from genome assembly GCA_035631735.1 of Burkholderiales bacterium. Lineage (GTDB taxonomy): Bacteria > Pseudomonadota > Gammaproteobacteria > Burkholderiales > SG8-39 > SCGC-AG-212-J23. The sequence goes on from DASQIG010000090.1 coordinate 1,380, forward strand.
ATGCGCTGGCTCACTTCCGGCGAGGGCACCGCTGCCGTGATCTCGCTCGCAAGTCGCTGCGCTACTTCGCGCGGCACGCCGGCCGGCGCCAGCATGCCGAACCAGGGATAGGCGTCGTAGCCCGGGAAGCCCGACTCAGCGATGGTCGGCAGATCCGGCTGCGAAGCGATGCGCTGCGTGGTCGCGACGCCGAGGAGCCGCACCTTGCCGTTGCGCGCGAACGCGGCCGCGTTGCCAAGGACGGTGAAGAAGATCGGCACCTGGCCCGATACCGCGTCCGCCATCGCCGGTGCGCAGCCGCGGTAAGGCACATGCACGAGGTCGATTCCCGCCTGCAGGTTCAGCAGCTCGCCGGCGAGGTGCAGGATCGTGCCGTTGCCGCAGGACGAGAACGCATACTTGCGCGGATTCGCCTTGGCGAGCGCCACCAGCTCGGCGACCGATTTAGCGGGAAACGCGGGGTGCACGCCGAGCACGACCGGCCCGCGCGCGACAACTGCGATCGGCGCGAAGTCGCTGAAGGGCTCATACGGCACCTTGGCACCCGCGGCCGCGCTGATCACGAGCTGATCGTTCGACATGAGGATGGTGTAGCCGTCGGCCGGCGCCTTGGCAACGAACTCGGCTGCGACCGCGCCGCCGCCACCACCGCGATTCTCCGGCACGAACGGCTGGCCCAAGCGCTCGGTGAGGCGCTGCGCGAACACGCGGCCGAGGACATCGGTGCTGCCGCCGGGCGCGGCGGCAATGACCAGCCGCACGGGCCGATGCGGATACGGCTGCCCGGCGGCGCTGCCGAAAACGGCCAGCAAGGCGAGAAACCCGACGATGCGCACGCCACCTCCTCCGCGCCGATGGGATCGCCCGGCGCAAGCCTAAGGGTTCGGGCTCCGTCCCCGATTTTCGGCGGATAGCTGGCGCAGCTTGAAGCGCTGGACTTTGCCGGTCGCCGTGCGCGGCAGGGCATCCATGAAGTGGATGCGCTGCGGGCGCTTGTAGCGCGGCAGCTTCTGCGCTGCGTGCTCCTTGATCTGCTCGGCGAGGCCATCGCCCGCCGTGTTTCCCGGCCGCAGCGCCACGTACGCGGCTGCGATCGTCGCGCCTTTGTCATCCGCCTCGGCCACGACCGCGGCTTCGAGCACCGCGGGGTGCGTAATCACCGCCTCCTCGACCTCACCGGGTGAAACCCACATCCCCGAGCACTTGAAGAGGTCGTCGCTGCGGCCTTCGAACCAGTAGAAGCCCTCCTCGTCGCGCCGGTAGATGTCGCCGGTCGTAACCCAGCCGTCGCGGATCAGCTCGGCGGTCTTGTCGGGCTTGTTGAGGTAGTACGGGATGGCGCTGCGGCCT
>DASQIG010000091.1:0-5347 GCA_035631735.1 Burkholderiales bacterium
ACGAAGCGCCCGTCGGCGGCCGCCCGGTCCGGGTTCTCGACCTCGCGCCTGAAGTACTTCTTGCCTGCGACGAGCTTCGCGAGCGGCTTGCCGTCCGCGGCCGCGAGCTCGATCTGCGTCCCGCTGGCATCCAGCTTCAGCCGCGCGCGGTCCTGCTCGCCGATCGGCTCGCTCTGGCCGACTTTGAGCTCGAGCAGCTTGAGGACGAACTCGCGCAGCCTGGCCGGATCGGCCGGGAAGCCACGCCGCTCGGCGAGCACCCAGCCATCTTCCTTGCGTTGCAGCGTAAGCGTCGCCTTGGGCTCCACGATGCGGATCGCGGCGATGTCCGCGGCCCTGAGGTCCTTGAGCAGCGGCCGGCCGAGCGTCGCCAGGTTCTCCGGCCGCCGCGCGTTCTCCTGGTAGCGGTAGACGAGCGCGCCGCCGCCGAGCACCACCAGCAGCACCACCAGGACGAGCGCGATGCGCGCGTTCATGCCGCCATGCGCCGCCGGCGCACGAGCGCGATCGCGAGCCCAGCGAGCGCGACGAGGACCGGCATCAGCGCGATGTTCACCACCTTGGTCCAGAAGACCAGCGCCTCCGCATCCTGGCGCAGGCTGCGGCGCACCTCTTTCAGCTCGAGCCGCGTCTCCGCCACGCGCTTCCTGAAGCGCTCGAGCTCCGCCTGCTGCTCGGGCGTGAGGATCTGCCCGCCCTTGCCGGCGCCGCCTTGAGCTTTCTGCAGCTCCTGCAGTTTGGCGTTGGTCTTCTGCAGCTCGTCTTCGAGCGCCTGGATCTTGCCGAGGTACTGCTGCTGCGCCTGCGCCTCGAGCTCGCGCACTACCGTGAGCGGCCGGAAGGCAGTAGCGCGGCTGCGGAGCGAAATCAGCTCGTTGCCGGCGGCGAACTGCTCGACCATGCCGAGCGCGAAAGCCAGGTTGCCGTTGGAGGGCACCACGATCTTGCGGCCGAACACCTCCTGCACATCGACCGCCGCGCCGTCGGCGAGCATATCGACGTCCGCGACGAGAATCACCGAGTTGTCGCTTGCGCTTTCGCGCAACGCCGGCGTGTTGGGCTGCGGCTTCTTGTCCACCACGAGCCCATCGGGGAAAGCGGTTTTGAATTTGCCGGTGAGGCGCACCGCGAGCGGCAGCGGCTTGCCGAGCGGCTTGAAGCTGCGCGTCGCCTGGTCGCCGGACTTGGTCGCATCGGCATTGTCGACCAGCATCGAGCTGGGCGAGCTGTGCACCAGCTCGGCGACCTTCAGGCCGTCGACCGGCTTCACCTGGAAGGCGCCGCCGAACGCGTAAAGCAGCGTCTCGATCGACCCGGTGACGACATCGTCGCGCGAGAACGCGGTGCGGTTGAGCGAGAGCACCGTGGGCGTGTAGCGCGCGCCGCCGCCCGAGCCGAACACGACGTCGGAGATCACCTTGCCCGGCTCGTAGCCGATTCCCCACGCCTTGAAGAGCAGCGGCAGGTCCGAGCTCGACGGCATCGGCGGCATGCCGGGCATGGTCGGCATCTGGTCGAAGTAGGCGTAAGGATCGACGAACACGATCAGCTTGCCGCCGCGCAGCACGAACTGATCGAGCGCGTACTCCTGCTCCGGCTGCGTGTCGCGCGGGTGGATCAGCAGGAGCACGTTCAGGTCCTGGTCGATCTCCTTCGCCGAGATCGGCACCTCCTTCAGGTCGAACTCGCGCTTCAGCTCCGTGGCGAGCACCCAGGGCTCCGAGCTCTGCCGGGTGTAGGGATTGAACCTCTCGCCCAGCACCGGCAGCCCGGCCATCAGCCCGATCTTCGGCCGCTCACTGGATGCCACACGGGCGATCGCGCGGACGAAGTCGTACTCGAGCAGCCGCTCGCGCTGCGGGCTGATCGCGGCGAGCGTCTGCTTGCGGTCGAGCTGGCTCACCGCGGCGCCGAGGTAGAACTGTTCCCCGGTGACCAGCTGCTGCGGGTCGATGCCGTCGAGCTGCGCGGCGTCCTCCTCCTCGGAATCGGGACGCGGGTTGTAGCGCTCGATCACCAGGTTCGCGCCGGCGACCGACCTGAATTCACGCAACAGGTCGTCTACGCGCTGCGCAAAGCTGCGCAGCGGCACTGGCACGCTCTCGCCCTGGGACATGTACAGCTTCACCTTCACCGGCGTCTGCAGGTTTCGCAGGATCTTCTTGGTGCCCTCCGCGAGCGTGTAGAGCTTGCCGTCGGTGAGGTCGATGCGCGCCGGGACGCGCGAGATGAGGTAGTTCAACGCGACCAGGATCAGCGCAAGCGCGACGAGGCCGACAGCGGAATAGACGACGTGCTCGTATTTCTTCTGCATCGCCTAGCCTGCTCGGTGCCCGCGGATGATCACGCCGGTCGCGAAGAGCGCGTAGCCGATGAGCGAGAGGAAGAACACGAGGTCGCGCGTGTCGATCACGCCGCGCTGGAAGCCGTCGAAGTGCGTCACCACCGAGAATGCCGCCACGGTGTCCACCACGGCCGGGCTCGCCCAGCGCGTCATCAGGTCCGTGACCGGGTTGAAGCCCGCGAGGATGAAAAACAGGCAGATCACCACTGACAGGATGAACGCCACCACCTGGTTGCGCGTCATCGCCGAGGTCATGCAGCTGATGGCGAGATAGGCGCCGGCGAGGAAGAAGCTGCCGAGATAGCCGGCGAAGATGATGCCGTTGTCCGGCTCGCCGAGCACGTTGACGGTGATCACGGCCGGAAAGGTGAGCGCGAGCGCCGCTGCCAGGAAGATCCAGCTCGCCGCAAACTTGGCGACGATCGCCTGCCAGGTGGCGACCGGCATGGTGAGGAGCAGCTCCATCGTGCCGGAGCGGCGCTCTTCCGCCCACACGCGCATGCCGACCGCCGGCACGAGCACCAGATAGAGCCATGGATGCCAGCCGAAGAAGCTCGCGAGGCTCGCCTCGCCGCGCTCGAAGAAGCTGCCGGCAGTGAAGGTGAAGAATCCGGTGAGCAGCAGGAAGATGACCAGGAACACGTAGGCCACCGGGCTGGTGAAATAAGCGACCAGCTCGCGCTTGATGATCGTCCAGATGATCTTCATGGTTTTGCCCCCCTGATAAGGGGGGTGGCGCGAAGGGCCTGGGGGTTTCGATTCTCCAGAAGAAAAAACCCCCGCTCGCAGCCGCTCGCTTTCCCCCTTGTCAAGGGGGCGGCAAAAGCGATGGCGTTCATTCCTTCACCGTATCCGGGAGAGTAATTCTTCGAAAAACCTCATCCAGCTCGCCGCGCTCGCTGAACATGCCTTCGACCTTCCAGCCATGCACGTTGACGAGGTCGACCACTTCCTGCGCGAGCTGCGCCGCCTGTGACTTGTCGCGCGGATAGATGCGGAAAGCGCCATTCAGCTTCTCCACGCGGCCGAGCGTTGCCAGGCGCTCCGCGGTCGCGCCGCGCGCCTGCAGCGTCACGGCGCCGGCGAGCTGCGACATGCTGCGCAGCTCCTGCGGGGTACCGTTGGCGACGATCTTGCCGCGGTCGATGATGATGGCGCGCGTGCAGGCGGCGTCCACCTCTTCGAGGATGTGGGTGGAGAAGACGATGGCCTTGTTCGCGCCGAGCTCTCGGATCAGGTTACGCACCTCGTGCTTCTGGTTGGGATCGAGCCCGTCGGTCGGCTCGTCCATGATGAGTACCTGCGGATCGTGGATCAGCGCCTGCGCGAGGCAGGTGCGGTGCTTGTAGCCCTTGGAGAGCGTGTCGATCGACTGGTGCAGCACCGAGTCGAGGAAACAGAGCTCGATCACGCGGCGCACCGCCTTCTGGCGCGCCTGGCCTCCGAGGCCGCGCAGCTCGGCGGCGAACTTGAGGAAGCCGGCGACCGTCATGTCGGGGTAGGCGGCCGCGTTCTCCGGCAGATAGCCGATCAGGCGCTTCGCCTCGATCGGCGATTCGGTGACGTCGTAGCCGCCGACGGTGATCTTGCCCGAGGTGGGCGGCATGAAGCCGGTGATCATGCGCATGGTCGTGGACTTGCCGGCGCCGTTCGGCCCGAGGAAGCCCAGCACCTCGCCGCGCTCGACGCTGAACGAGATGGCGTCGACCGCGCGCTTCGGACCGAAGCTCTTGACCAGGTTTTCGATCTTGATCATCTGACTTGCACTACGTGAACCGGCCGTCGGAGCGTAATACTTTTTCGGCAATAATGACGGCCCTGAGCGCGAATTCCGGGGCGCGATTCTCGCACAAGCCAAGGGACCAAAACCATGCCTGCCTTAAGAAAATCGCTGGCGCTCGCCTTGAGCGCGGGCGCGTTGCTCGCGTTTTGCGCGCACGCGCAGAAGTATCCGGCGAAGCCGGTGCAGATCATCGTGCCGTTCGCGCCGGGCGGCGGCTCGGACTTCATCGCGCGCTTCACCGCGCAGCGGCTCAGCGACGCGCTCGGCTCGCAGGTCATCGTCGAGAACCGCCCCGGCGCGGGCGGGCTCCTCGGCATCGAGCAGGGCGTGAAGTCGAAGCCCGATGGTTACACGCTGACGCTGATCGCGTCGAGCTACACGGTGAACGCGGCGCTCTATCCGCTCAAGTACGACCCGATCGCGGATATCGCGCCGGTCGTGCAGATTTCCCAGGGACCTATGATCGTCGTCGCGAATCCGAAGTTCCCGGCGAAGACCATGCAGGAGCTGATCGCGCTCGCGAAACAAAAGCCCGGGACGGTCAACTTCGCCTCGGCCGGGCAGGGCAGCATCACGCACATGGTGGTGGAGTTCTTCCAGTACCGCGCCGGCGTGAAGCTGAACCACGTGCCCTATAAAGGCACGGGCCCGGCGCTCACCGACACGATCTCCGGGCAGACCGACATCTTCTTCAGCAGCACCGCGACCGCGCTGCCGCACGTGAAATCGGGGCGCCTGCGCGCCATCGCGGTGACGAGCGCCAAGCGCCTGCCGGCCGAGCCCGCCGTGCCGACGATCGCCGAGTCCGGCGTGCCCGGCTTCGACGTCATCCTGTGGCACGGCCTGATCGCGCCGAAAGGCGTGCCGGCGCCGATCGTCGAGCGCATCAACGCGGAAGTGAACAAGATGCTGCAGAGTCCGGAGACCGCGAAGCAGCTCGAGACCGACGGCGTCGCGCCCGCCGGGGGCAACGCCCAGCGCTTCGGCGAGCAGATCAGGAAAGAGATCGCGCTCTGGAAGGACGTCGTCGCGAAAACCGGCGTGAAGGTCCAATAGAAGCCGACGTCATCGTCATCGGTGCCGGCGCGGCCGGCCTCGCCGCCGCCGATCAGCTCACGCGCGCCGGCCGCTCCGTGCTGCTGCTCGAGGCGCGTGAACGCGTCGGCGGCCGCTGCTGGACGCGGCGCATGCCCGGCCTCGACATCCCGGTGGAGCTCGGT
>DASQIG010000092.1:0-10601 GCA_035631735.1 Burkholderiales bacterium
CGCGCGCAATGCCGTTCTCCACGGCTTTGCGCGTACCACCCTTCTCCTGGATGGTGAAGGCGCCGAGCGTGGCGCTCTTCTTCAGGCCCTCGGCGGAGAGCAGCATGTTGATCTGGTTCGCCTCGCAGCCCAGGCCGACGATCTGCGTCGAATAGAAGTTCGGATGGCGCGCGTAGCCGGCGATGGTCCGGCGCAGCACGTCGGTCGCCTCGCCTTCGGAGGCCATGCCGCATCCGCTCTTGTGCGTGAGCGCGACGACGCCGTCGACGTTCGGGTAGTCGTCGAGCCGGTTCTTGAAGTGCTCGGCAATCATGCGCGCCACGGTCGCCGAGCAGTTCACGCTCGTGAGGATGCCGACGTAGTTGCGCGTCGCGACTCGGCCATCGGCGCGTCTAATGCCCATGAACGTCGCGGGCGCGTCCACGCAGGCAGTTGGCTTCGCCAGCGAGCAAAACGCGTAGTCGCGCTGGAAGTCCCCCATCGCGATGTTATGCACGTGCACGTGGTCGCCCGGCGCGATTGGCTGTGTGGCGAAGCCGATGATCTGGTTGTAGCGATGAACGGGCGCGCCTTGCGCTACCGCGCGCACGGCGATCTTGTGGCCGGCGGGGATGCGCACCGCGGCGCGCACGTTCTCCTTCTGTACCAGTGTCCCGGCGGTCAGCTCGGTGCGGGCGATGACGACGTCGTCCTCGGCGTGCAGACGGATGGTCAGATCGGCGGCTTGCAGCATGTGCTACCTCGATGAGCGGGAGCGATTCAGCGCTTGGGGAAGGAGTCGAGCGACGACCGCGCATGCCGGGCTATCTTCTCGTCGGTCGCCTTGTCGGCCACTTCCTGCACGAGCGGCCGGTATTTCTCGTTGCCGCTGCTCGCCAGCGCCTTCACCATCCAGGCGATTTCGTCGCTGTTGCTCGACGTTGCGCCCGGATAGCTCGCGCGCACCTCACTTGCAAGCACCTCGAAGATCGGCTCGTCCCGCAGGCGGCCGTAATAGACGCGCTTCGCGCCGATCTCCTTGAGTTGGAAGTCGTTGCTGCGGATCATGTTGATCGCGCGGTTGCCGTCGTCAGTGACCTTCCCGTCGAACGACTTGCGATCCGAGATGATCGGGTTCCACCTCTTGTAGTTCTGCAGATCGGCCAGCGCATGGCGTGAGTAGGTCGCGTAGTCACGATCTCCGAGGAACTTGCCGATCGTCGGAAGGTATTTGTCCTGTCCGGAAAAGCCGAGGGCACGGATGTACCACGCGAGCCGTTGCCGTTCGGCCTTCAGGTCCTTGGGCACCGGATACTCGGCAAGCAGGCGCGCTTCGATCACGTCGTAGAGGCGGGCGTCCGAAAGACCCGTCCAGCCGAGCGATTCCGCCGCCGACGCGTGGAGGGCCTTGTCGCCTTCGAAAATGCCGACATAACGCTGGACATCTTCATCGATGGTCACTGCGCTGGCGAGCAGCGGCAGTAGCAAGGACAGCAACGCCGTCAAGGTTCGCATCAGCGTCCTCCCTTAGTGATTGTCGCGCGGGACGAAGGCGCCGCTGCTTCCGACGAGGAAGTCGAGATCGGCGCCGTCGCTCGCCTGCAGCACATGGTCGACGTAGAGCTTCCAGTAGCCGCGCTCGAGCGGCGGCCGGGGCGGCTGCCAGCGCGCGCGGCGCGCGGCGAGCTCGCTGTCGCCAACCAGCAGCTGTAACTTGCGCTGACCAACATCGAGCTCGATCTCGTCGCCGTTTCGTACCAGTGCGAGGGTGCCGCCGGCGGCGGCTTCGGGCGAGATATGCAGCACCACCGTGCCATACGCGGTGCCGCTCATGCGCGCATCAGAGATGCGCACCATGTCGGTGATGCCGCGCTTCAGGACCTTCGGCGGCAGCGGCATGTTGCCGACCTCCGCCATGCCGGGATAGCCCTTCGGCCCGCAGTTCTGCAGCACCATGACCGAGCGCTCGTCGATCTCGAGGTTCGGATCGTCGATGCGCCGGTGAAAGTCCTCGATGCTGGCAAAGACGACGGCGCGGCCGCGGTGCTTCATCAGCGCCGGCGTCGCGGCGGAGGGCTTGATGATGGCGCCGTCCGGGCAGAGGTTGCCGCGCAGCACCGCGATGCCGGTGTGCTCCTTGAACGGCGAGCGGAATGAGTGGATGACGTCGCGGTTCCAGCATTCGGCGTTGCGCACGTTGTCCCAGATCGTCTCCCCATTGACAGTGAGCGCGTCGCGGTGAAGGAGGTTGTTCTCGCCCAGCTCGCGCAGCACCACCGGCAAGCCACCGGCGTAGCAGAAGTCCTCCATCAGGTACTTGCCGTTCGGCATGAGGTTGACGAGCGTATGCACGCCGCTGCCCGCGCGGTCCCAGTCGTCGAGCGTCAGCTCGACGCCGATGCGCCGCGCGATGGCGATGAGGTGGATCACCGCGTTGGTCGAGCCGCCGATCGCGGCGTTGGCGCGGATCGCGTTCTCGAACGACTGCCGGGTCAGGATCTGCGACAGGCGCACGTCGTCCTCGACGAGCTGGACGATGCGGCGGCCCGCCATGCGTGCGAGCACGTTGCGCCGTGCGTCTACCGCCGGGTACGCCGCGTTGCCCGGCATGCCGACGCCGAGCGCCTCGACCATCGAAGCCATCGTCGATGCCGTGCCCATGGTCATGCAGTGCCCGTGCGAGCGGTGCATGCACGATTCGGCTTCGTGGAGCTCGTCCAGCGTTATTTTTCCCGCGCGCAAATCCTCGGACATCGACCAGACGTTGGTGCCGGAGCCGATGTCATGGCCGCGGTATTTGCCGGAGAGCATCGGCCCGCCGGAGACGAAGATCGTGGGCAAGTCGACGCTCGCGGCGCCCATCAGGATCGAGGGCGTGGTCTTGTCGCAGCCGCCGAGCAGCACCACGCCGTCGAGCGGGTTGCCGCGGATCGATTCCTCGGCATCCATGCTGGCGAGGTTGCGGTAGAGCATCGCGGTGGGCCGCAGCAGCGTCTCGCCGAGCGACATCACCGGGAATTCGAGCGGGAAGCCGCCGGCTTCGAGGATGCCGTGGCGCACGTGGTCGGCGAGCACGCGGAAGTGCGTGTTGCACGGCGTCAGCTCGGACCAGGTATTGCAGATGCCGATGACCGGCCGGCCGTCGAACTGATCGTTCGGCACTCCGCGGTTGCGTACCCAGCTACGGTAGATGAAGCCGTAGATGTCCTGGCGGCTGAACCACTCGGCGCTGCGGCGCTTTTTAATAGGTGGCACGACCGCCGGAAATATCGAAGACCGCGCCGGTGGAGAAGGAGCACTCTTCCGAAGCGAGCCAGCAGACGAGCGCCGCGATTTCCTCGACCTTGACGAAGCGCCCCATCGGAATCTTCGAAAGCATGTACTGCGCGAACTCGGGGGTAACCTGGTCCAGGATCGCCGTCTGCGCCGCGGCCGGCGTCACGCAATTGACCAGCACGCCGGTCTTGGCGAGCTCCTTGCCGAGCGCCTTGGTGAACGCGATCAGGCCGCCCTTTGCCGCGGCGTAGGCGGCCGCGTTCGGATTGCCTTCCTTGCCGGCGATCGAGGCGATGTTGACGATGCGGCCGTAGCCGGCCTTCACCATCTGCGGCACCACGGCGCGCGAGCACAGAAACGGGCCGTTGAGATCGATCTCGATGACGCGCTTCCAGTCGCCCACCGGATAGTCGACGACCGGCATGCTCGGGCCGGCGATGCCGGCGTTGTTCACCAGCACGTCGATCTTGCCCAATTCGCGCAAGGTGCGCTCAGTGGCTGCCTGCACGGCGCCGGCGTCCGCGACGTCGACGCGCGGCGAGCCGTCGAGATCCCAGATCGCGACTTTTGCGCCGGAGGAACGCAGGCGTTTCGCGATTGCGGCGCCGATGCCTTGCGCGCCGCCCGTCACCACCGCGGTGCGGCCGCCGAAATCGAACTCGGTCATGGAGACGCGAAGTATAATCGCTGCCCTTCAGGAAGATCCCCACATGGCCGGACGTCTCGCAGGAAAGACCGCGTTCATTACCGCGGCCGCGCAAGGCATGGGCCAGGCCGCGGCGCTCGCCTTCGCGCGCGAGGGTGCGAAAGTATGGGCGACCGATGTCGACGCGCAGCAGCTGAAAAGCATTGAGGGCAAGGACGGCATCCGCACGCGCCAGCTGGATGTCACCGACGAGCCGGCGATCGCGCGCATCGCGCAGGAAGTGGGCGACCTCGATGTGCTGTTCAACTGCGCCGGCATCGTGCACCACGGCAGCATCCTCGACGCGAGCACGCGCGACTGGGACCAGGCGATGAGCGTGAACGCGCGCTCGATGTTCCTCGTCACGCGCGCTTTCCTGCCAGGGATGCTCAAGAAGCAGAAGGGCTCGATCATCAACATGGCGTCGGTGGCCTCCTCGGTCCGCGGGCTGCCCAACCGCTGCGTTTACGGTGTCAGCAAGGCGGCGGTGATCGGGCTCACCAAGTCGGTTGCGGCCGACTACGTGCGCCAGGGTATCCGTTGCAACGCGATTGCACCCGGCACGATCGACACGCCGTCGCTGCAGGGACGCATCAACGCGCAGCCCGATCCGGTGCAGGCGAGAAAAGATTTCATTGCGCGCCAGCCGATGGGGCGCCTCGGCACCGTCGAGGACATGACCGCGATCATGGTCTATCTCGCCTCCGACGAGTCGCGGTTCGCAACCGGCCAGGTTTTTTCGATCGATGGGGGGATGACCCTATGAAGCTGTGCCGCTACGGCAAGCCGGGCTACGAGAAGCCGGGCATGATCGATGGCGAAGGCAAGCTGCGCGATCTGTCGAAGATCATCGACAACCTCGGGCCGAACGAGATTTCGCCGCGCGGCCTGAAGATGTTGGCGCGGCTCAAGCCCGAGTCGCTGCCGCTCGTGAACGGCACGCCGCGCTGCGGCGTGCCGTACGTCGGCATCGGCAAGTTCGTGGCGATCGGCCTCAACTACTCCGACCATGCGAAGGAAGCGGGCCTGCCGATCCCGCCGGAGCCGATCGTCTTCATGAAGGCGACCAGCTGCATCAGCGGGCCGAGCGACGATGTCATCCAGCCGAAGAACTCGACCAAGCTCGACTGGGAAGTGGAGCTCGGCGTGGTGATCGGCACCACCGCGCGCTATGTCGACGAACAGGCCGCGCTCAATCATGTCGCGGGCTACTGCATCGTGAACGACGTGTCGGAGCGCTCCTTCCAGATGGCGACCAGCCAGTGGGACAAGGGCAAGGGATTCGACAGCGCGGGACCGATCGGGCCGTGGCTCGTGACCACCGACGAGATCCGCGATCCGCAGACGCTCGAGATGGCGCTCGAAGTGAACGGCAGGCGCATGCAGAGCGGCAACACGCGCACCATGGTGTTCAACGTGGCGAAGCTGATCTCGCACGTGAGCCAGTACATGACGCTGCTGCCAGGCGACATCATCGCCACCGGCACGCCGCCCGGCGTGGGGCTCGGCATGAAGCCGCCGGTGTTTCTGAAGCCCGGCGATGTGATGCGTCTCACAATCGCCGGTCTCGGTGAGCAAAAGCAGCGCGTGGTGGCCTACTCGGCCTAACGGTTACTGCGCTGCCGCAATGCGCGCGTAAGGTAAGCTAGCTGCATGAATAAGCGCGCAGAGTTCACCACCAGCCTCGAGCAGTCGGCGTTCTGGATGCCGTTCACGGCGAACCGGCAGTTCAAGAAGGCGCCGCGGCTCCTCGCCCGTGCCGAGGGCATGTACTACTGGACGCCGGAGGGCCGCCAGATCCTCGACGCGTGCGCGGGACTCTGGTGCGTGAACGCCGGCCACTGCCGGCCGAAGATCGTGCAGGCGATCCAGCGCCAGGCGGCGCAGATGGATTTCGCGCCCACTTTCCAGATGGGCCACCCGATCGCGTTCGAGTTTGCCGAGCGCCTCGCCGCGATCGCGCCGGAGCGCTTCAAGCGCGTGTTCTTCACCAACTCGGGCTCCGAGTCTGTCGACAGCGCGCTGAAGATTGCGCTGGCGTATCACCGCGCGCGTGGCGAACCCGGCCGCTTCCGCCTGATCGGCCGCGAGCGCGGCTACCACGGCGTCAACTTCGGCGGCATGTCGGTGGGCGGCCTCGGGCCGAACCGCAAGCTCTTCGGGCCGGGCGTCGCCGGCGTCGACCATCTGCGCCATACGCACGATGTCGCGCGCAACGCCTTCTCGCGGGGGCAGCCCGCGCATGGCGCGGAGCTGGCCGAGGATCTCGAGCGCCTTTGCACGCTGCACGACCCATCGACTATCGCCGCGGTGATCGTCGAGCCGGTGCCTGGCTCGGCGGGCGTGCTGATTCCGCCGGTGAAATATCTCGAGCGGCTGCGCGAGATCTGCACCAAGCACGGCATCCTGCTCATCTTCGACGAGGTGATCACCGGCTTCGGGCGGCTCGGCAAGCCGTTCGGCTCGCAGCGGCTCGGCGTGTACCCCGACCTGTTCACCACCGCGAAGGGCATGACCAACGGCGCCGCCCCCATGGGTGCGGTGTTCGTGCGCGAGGATATCTACGAGGCGTTCATGCAAGGCCCGGACGGCATCGAGCTTTTCCACGGCTACACCTACTCCGGCCATCCGCTCGCCTGCGCAGCCGGCATCGGCGCGCTGGACACCTACGAGGAGGAAGGGCTGCTGGAGCGCGCCGCGTCGCTGGAGAAGCACTGGGAGAACGCCATCCACGCGATGAAAGGCGAGCGTAATGTCATCGACGTGCGCAACTACGGGCTGATGGGCGCGATCGAGTTCGAGCCGCGTGCGGGCGCTCCGGGCACCCGCGGCTACAGCGCGCTCGTGAAATGCTTCGAGGCGGGCGTCCTCACCCGCTATACCGCCGACACGCTCGCTTTTTCGCCGCCGCTGATCGTCGAAAAGCCGCAGATCGACCGCATCTTCGAGACGGTGCGCAAGGTCGTCCAGGCGCTGGAATAAAAAAGGGCGCCGATGCGGCGCCCTTTTTGCGGCTGGCGGGTTCTGCTACTTCATCGCCGTTCTGACCACGCCCAGCCGGCGTCCCCGCGCCGGCTGCTTCAGGCGCGCCGGGGTTACCAGATCACGGACGAAGTTCGGCAGCGCGAACACTCCCTCGTGCGTCTCGCCGTTGTAGAAGCGCAGCTCCTGGAGCTTGCGCGCCTCGATGCGTCGGTCGATCTCGTCGGCCGTAAGGGACTTCGGGTCGAGCTTGTCCGAGCACACCGCCATCGCCCACAGCGAGCCGTAAAGCGGGATGTACATCGTGTAGACACGCACGATCCGGAAGACGCTATTCAGCCGCTGGGCCAGGTCGCCGACGCGCTGCGGCTGAGCCACCGGCGAGCCGAGATGCAGCGTCAGCGCGCCGCCCGGCGCGAGCGCGGTGCGCAGCTGCTGGAAGAATTCCATCGAGTAGAGCGCCGCCGCCGGCCCGACCGGGTCGTTGAGATCGAGCGCGACGAGGTCGAAGCGCTCGTGCGTCTCGCGCACGAACTTCATGCCGTCGTCGATCAGCACCTTGAGCTTGGGGCTGTCGAAGACGCCGTTGTGCACCGCCTGGAATTGCTCCTTCGCCACCTGGATCACGTCGGCGTCGATCTCGACCATGGTCACCGACTCGACCGAAGGGTGCTTCAGCACCTCCTCGGAGGAGCCGCCGTCGCCGCCGCCGACGATCAGCACTTTCTTCGGCGCCGCGTGCGCGGTGAGCGCCGGGTGCACCAGGTTCTCGTGGTACACGAACTCTTCCTTCTCCGAGGTCATATTGAACCCGTCCAGCCGGAAGAGCTTGCCGTAATGCGGCGTCTCGTAGATCTGCATCTTCTGGAAGCGCGTCTGCCACTCGCCGAGCTGCTTGGACGCCTTGATGTAGAAGCCGGTGGTCGGCGAAAGCGGCTCCATCAGCACGTGCTCGCCGCGGTCGATCTCCTGGCGCGCGACCTCGGTGGGCTGGAAGTACGCGACGATCGCGTCGAACAGCTGGCGTGCCTTGGCCGAGTTGTCGGCGCTGTAGTTGCAGACGTAGACGTCGAGCGTCAGCCCCTGGCGCTCGGGCCAGGTGTGGATCGCGAGATGCGACTCCGCCAGCACCACGCAGCCGGTGAAGCCGCAGCCGTCGAACTGGTGAAAGGAGACGCCGACCGTGGTGAGGCCCGCCCCCTCGACCATCTCGACGCATTTCGCCCGAAAGCGCTCGCCGTCCAGTAGGAGCTGCGGATCGCAGCGGCAGCCGGTGAGGTCACCGATGAGATGCAGACCATTCATTTTTTTAGCCTCCAAAATGCGAAGGCGCGGCCCGCCGAAGAAAATCCAGGCCACGCCCCCGATTTGCGCCACTCTCGTGCGCTACTGCGATCTCCGATCGCGCTCAATTCGTGCAAAACCTCCTAAGTCCTCAAATTTGCTCGTTCGATCTTTCAACCAGCTCTTGACAAACCGCGTCGATCAATCTGCGAGCGATCGAGATTCTGCTCGGAAGTTTCGGCAATTGCAATACTTTGAACCACTTGGCGTCTTCGATTTCGCCCGCCTGCGGCACGAGCTCGCCCTCGCTCCAGTCGCAGACGAACGCGATCATCAGCGAGTGCGGGAACGGCCACGGCTGGCTCGCGAAGTAGCGGATGTTCGCGACGCGCACGCCGACTTCCTCGTGTACTTCGCGCTCGAGGCATTGCTCGAGCGACTCGCCCGGCTCGACGAAGCCAGCGAGCGCGCTGTACATGCCGTGCGGGAAGTGCGGGCTGCGCGCCAGCAGGAGCTCTTTTTCCCGCTTGACGAGCGCCATCACCGCGGGCGCCAGGCGCGGGTAGGCAGTGAGCTTGCACGCCGGGCAGACCCGGGCGCGCTCCTCGGTCTTCGGCTGCGTCGGCGTGCCGCAGCGCCCGCAGTACTGGTGCGTACGGTCCCAGCCGACGAGCTGCAGCGCGCGTCCGGCGAGCGCGAAGCGGGCGTCGTCGAGCACCGTGTAGAGGGCGCGCAGGCCGGCCCACGACAGGCCGGGCGGCGCCGCCGCCCCGTCCGCCAGCTCGGCCGCCCAGCACTGCACCTCGCCGAGCCGCCCGAGGTATAGCGTTCGCCTCGCCGAGGCTCCGAGCCAGCTGGGGTCGTTGCGCAGCGGCAGCTTCGCCCAGGCTGGCCGCGCTTTCACCCGCGGATCGTCGCTCGGCGCCTGCAACGGGCCCATCTCGACGGCCAGCTCGTCGCCGCGGAACACGAACCAGTGTGCCTCGCCGGGTGCCTCGCAGCTCACGGCGGGCTCGTAGTTCTGCGGGCTGGAGAAGGGGAGTTCCATGAGAGGCGCTGAGTATAATTTGCGCGTTCCGATGGATTCTTCCGTAACGGCCAAGGCTACCGACGCCGAGCTTGCCAATTCCATTCGCGCGCTGGCGATGGATGCGGTGGAGGCGGCCAAGTCGGGACACCCCGGGATGCCGATGGGCATGGCGGAGATCGCGGTGGCGCTGTGGAAGCGGCACCTGCGCCACAACCCGGGGAACCCTGCCTGGCCGGACCGCGACCGCTTCATCCTGTCGAACGGGCATGGCTCGATGCTGCTCTACAGCCTGCTCCATCTCACCGGCTATGACCTGCCGATCGGCGAGCTCGCCCGCTTCCGCCAGCTCGGCTCGAAGACGCCCGGGCACCCCGAACGCGGCTGCGCCCCGGGCGTCGAGACGACCACCGGGCCGCTCGGCCAGGGGATTGCCAACGCGGTGGGCATGGCGCTCGCCGAGCGCCTCCTCGCCGCCGAGTTCAACCGCCCCGGCCATGCGGTCGTCGAGCACTTTACGTATGCGTTCATGGGCGACGGCTGCATGATGGAAGGCATCTCGCACGAGTCGTGCTCGCTCGCCGGCACGCTCGGCCTCGGCAAGCTGATCGCCATCTACGACGATAACGGCATCTCGATCGACTCCGACAAGGGCGAGATCAAGCAGTGGTTCACCGACGACGTGCGCAAGCGCTTCGAGTCCTACGGCTGGCACGTCCTCGGGCCGATCGACGGGCACGACGTCGAAGCGGTTGACCGGGCGCTCAAGCGCGCGAAGCGCGAGAAGGGCCGCCCCACCCTGATCTGCGCCAGGACCACGATCGCCAAAGGCGCCCCGACCAAGGCCAACACCGGCGCGGCCCACGGCGCCGCGCTTGGCGCGCAGGAAGTCGCCGCCACGCGCCTTGCCATCGGCTGGCCGTATCCGGCATTCGAGGTTCCCAGGCATGTCTATGACGGCTGGGATGCGCGCGAGGCGGGCAAGCGCGCCGAAAGGGCCTGGCGGCGGCGCTTCTCCGCGTACGAGAAAGCCTTCCCGGCCGAAGCGGCCGAGTTCCGGCGGCGCACTGCCGGCGAGCTGCCGTCGGGTTTCGCCGCGACCGCCGAGCGCCTGGTCGCGGAGTTCAACCAGAAGGGCGAGAGCGTGGCCACGCGCCGGGCATCGCAACTTGCGCTCGACGTGCTGGTCCCCGCGCTGCCCGAGCTCATCGGCGGCTCGGCGGACCTGACGGGCTCCAACCTGACGATGGCGAAGAGCTCGAAGGTCGTCGGCCCGCCGTCAGATCCGAACGGCGGCGGCGGCAACTACGTGTTCTACGGCGTGCGCGAGTTCGGCATGTGCGCGGTGATGAACGGCCTCGCGCTCCA
>DASQIG010000093.1:0-3987 GCA_035631735.1 Burkholderiales bacterium
CACTTCGGCTTCTTCCGCGAGCGCTTTCGCGCTAGCCTGTGGCGCGAATCGGCCGACTGGCTGGAGGGCGCATGCGCGAGCTGAGGGGCAAAGTGGCGGCAATCACCGGCGCGGCGAGCGGCCTCGGGCGCGCCATGGCGCTCGCCTTCGCCGACGAAGGCATGCACGTCGCACTCGGCGACGTCGCCGACACCGGTGATGTCTTTGCGCAAATCGAAAAGCGCGGTGTCCGCGCGGTGTCGATGAAGCTCGATGTCTCCAAGGCCGCCGAGGTCGAGGCGTTCGCGCAGCTCATCGATCGCGACCTCGGCGGCGCGCATGTCGTCTGCAACAACGCGGGCGTCTCGCCGCTTGCGAGCGCGTGGGAAATGAGCCTCGGCGACTGGCAATGGATCATGGGCGTGAACCTGTGGGGCGTGATCCATGGCGTGCGCGCGTTCGTGCCGCGCCTCATCGCGCGCAACGAGGGTCATATGGTCAACACCGCGTCGGTCGCTGGCCTCATCAATCCGCCGGGTACCGCGGCCTACAACGTCACCAAGCACGCAGTGGTGGCGCTCTCCGAGACGCTGCATCACGACCTGCGCGAGCGCCAGTCCGCCGTCGGGGTTTCAGTGCTCTGCCCCGCGTATGTGCCGACGGGCATCGCCGATTCGGAGCGCAACCGGCCGTCCGGCGTGGAGCCGACGTCCAAAACGAAGGAGACGCTCGCGCGCGAGGCGATGCTGAAAAAGGCGGTCGCGTCCGGCCGGCTGTCGGCCGAGGATGTGGCGCGCGCCGTCGTGCAGGCGGTGAAGGAAGAGCGCTTCTACGTGCTCACGCACCCGCGCATCAAGGGCGCGATCCGCGCGCGCATGGAAGACATCCTCGAGGAGCGCGCGCCGCGCAACCCGATGGCGCTTTAGAAAGGCTCGCAAAGGTCGCCCCCGCGAAAGCGGGGGCCCATTTTTTTCGAAAAGTATGGGTTCCCGCTTGCGCGGGAACGACATGGGGCCGTCTTCCTCGCGAAAGCGGGGATCCAGTTTCTAAAACGATGGGTTCCCGCTTGCGCGGGAACGACGATTCAGGCGAGTGCCGGAAAGAGCGCCTTCAGCCCGTCGGCCATGGTCTCGATGGCGATCGCCGCGAGGATCAGGCCGAGGAGCCGCGTCGCGATGTTGAGGCCGGTCGTGCTGATGCGCTCGCCGACGCCATGGGCGATGCGCAGCAGCCACCACAGCGCCGCCGACACGACCGCGATACAGGCGAGCAGGCCGAGCAGGTGCACGAGGCCGCCGGTCTGCGCCGCGATGATCGTGGTGCTGATGGCGCCCGGCCCGGCAAGCAGCGGCACCGCGAGCGGCACCACGCCCGACACTTCGCCGGCCTCCAGCTCCTCGGCTTCGGCGGCCGTCTGCCGCATCTCGCCCACCTTGGCATTGAGCATGGCGAGCGCCATCAGCAGCAGCACGAGGCCGCCGCCCACCTGGAACGCCGCGAGGCTCGCGCCGAGCGCCCGCAGCAGCGATTCGCCGAAGATGGCCGCGCCCGCCAGCACCAGGAACACGGTGATCGTGACGATGGTCGCGAGGTGGCGCCGCGCCCGGTCGTCGCGCGCCGCCGTCACGCCGACGAAGATCGGAATGGCGAGGAAGGGATCGAGCACCGCGGTCAGCGTGACGAGATAGCGCAGGTAATCCTGCAGGGCGCTCACGCTGGCATTATAGGAACCATGGCGAAGGACGATCCTGGGATCATCACCGACCTCGCGGCCGAGACGTCCTACGGGGGCTACCTGGCGCTCGACGTGCTGCTCTCGGCGCAGCGCCCGCGCTCGAAGCATCACGACGAGATGCTGTTCATCATCCAGCATCAGACCTCCGAGCTGTGGATGAAGCTGATGATCCACGAGCTGCGCGGCGCGATCGAGCATGTGCAGGCGGACCACCTTGCGCCGTGCTTCAAGATCCTGGCGCGCGTAAAGCAGATCCAGCGGCAGCTTTTCGAGCAGTGGGCGGTGCTCGAGACGCTGACGCCGTCCGAGTACCTCGAATTCCGTGACGTGCTCGGTCCAGCGTCCGGCCTGCAGTCGTTCCAGTTCCGCGCCATCGAGTTCCTGCTCGGCAACAAGAACGCGCGGCGGCTCGAGCTCTACAAGCACGATGAGCCGACGCGGGCGTTCCTCGACCGGCTGCTGCATTCGCCGAGCCTGTATGACGAATTTCTCCGGCACCTCGCGCGCCGCGGCATGCCGGTGCCGCGCGAGCGCGTCGAGCGCGACTGGTCGCAGCCCTATGAGCGACATCCTGCCGTGACGGCCGTATTCAAGACGATCTACGATGATCCCGCCACGCACTGGGACGCGTACGACATGTGTGAAAAACTCGTGGACGTGGAAGAGAACTTCCAGCTCTGGCGCTTCCGCCACGTGAAGACGGTGGAGCGCGTCATCGGCCACAAGCGCGGCACGGGCGGCTCGGACGGCGTCGCGTTCCTGCGCAAGTCGCTCGACGTGGCGCTGTTCCCGGAGCTGATCGACGTGCGCACCCACCTTGGCTGAGCAGGAGCTCACCGAAAACTGGCTGCGGGCCAACGTCTGGCCGCGCTTCGCGCGCGTGCTCGCGCGCGAGGAGATCTATCTCGCCAATCACTCGCTCGGCCGGCCGCCCGACCGCATGGCGGAGGACCTCCGCGCCGCGCTCGACGCCTGGTACCGCGAAATGGACGGCGCCTGGACGCCGTGGCTCGAGGCGCGCGAGAAGTTCCGGCGCCTCACCGCGCAGCTGGTGCGCGTGCCGCAGGCCGATTGCATCATTCCGAAGACCAGCGCCGGCCAGGGGCTGCGCGCGGTGCTGAACGCGCTGCCCGGCAAGCCGCGCGTCGCTACCACCGACGGCGAGTTCGACTCGATCGACTTCATCCTGCGCGTGTACCGTGACCGGGGTCGCATCGAATTGCGCATGACGCCATGGCGTGATCTCGACCCGACCGGCGCCGACTTGATCGTGCTGTCGACGGTGATGTTCAGGACCGGCGAGGTGGTGAAGCACCTGCCGCGGCTCATCCACGACGCGCACACCGCCGGCGCGCTGGTGCTGCTCGATGTCTACCATCACGCGGGCGTCATGCCGCTCGACCTCAAGGCGCTCGGCGCGGACTTCGCCATCGGTGGCTCCTACAAGTACCTGCGCGGCGGTCCGGGCGCCTGCTGGTTGTACGTGCGGCCGGGACTGGTCGACAGCATGCGCACCATCGACACCGGCTGGTACGCGAAGCGGTATCCGTTCCTTTATGCGCGCCCGGAGCCGCCGGAGTTCGGCACCGGCGGCGATGCCTGGCTCGAGTCGACGCCGCCGGTGCTGCCCTGTGTGCAGGCGCTCGCCGGCCTCGAGCTTACGCTCGAGCTCGGCGTCAAGCGCCTGCGCGAGTATTCGCTCGAGCAGAAGATCATGCTGTGCGATCTGCTGCCGCAGGCGTCCGGCGTCGGCGCCGACTACGGCGCCTTCGTCACGGTGCAGCATCCCGACGCGGTCCACCTGGCGCAGGAAATCGAGGCCAAGGGCGTCAAGGTCGATGCTCGCGGCGAGTACCTGCGCATCTGTCCCGATATCCTCACTTCGGAATACGACCTCGAGCGCGCAGCGCGCACGGTAGGCGATCTGCTCCGCCGATGACGGCGGACGCGCTGGTCTTCGATCTGGGCGGCGTGCTCATCGACGTCGACGTCGGGCGCGCCTTCGCCGCCTGGAGCGCCGCGGCCGGCGTGCCGGCCGCCGCCATCGCGGCGCGCTTCTCGGTCGACGAGACGTACTGCGCGCACGAGCGCGGCGAGATCGACGATCCCAGCTTCTTCGCTCACCTGCGCCGCTCACTGGGCATCGAGCTCCCGCACGAGGCGATGCTCGCCGGATGGAACGCCATCATCGGCGAGCCGCTGCCCGGCGTCGAGGCGCTCGTGCAACAGTTGGCCGGGCAGCTGCCGCTCTATGTGTTCTCGAATACGAATCC
>DASQIG010000094.1:0-4274 GCA_035631735.1 Burkholderiales bacterium
GAGGATGACCTGCTGCACGCGCTCATCGAGCGCTTCCCAGGGCTGCTCGATATCGAAGCGGTAGTGCCGTGCGAGCGATTGCAGCATGGAGTAATAGAAATGGTTGCGCCGATCCCAGCCGCGGATCGCGCCGCTCGCCAGCGACAAATTGGGATGCGCGACGATGCGCTTCACGTCGAAAAATTCGACCGATCCGAGCCCGTCGCACCGCGGGCAGGCGCCCATCGGGTTGTTGAACGAGAATAGCCGCGGCTCGAGCTCCGGCAGCGCGTAATCACAGCCCGGCACCGGACAGGCGTACTTCGACGAGAAGAGATGCTCGCGGCCGCTGTCGGTCTCCACCGCCAGCGCGCGGCCGTCGGCGTGGCGCAGCGCCGTCTCGAGCGATTCGGCGAGCCGCTGCTTCACATCGGCACGCGCGCGCAGGCGATCGACCACCACATCCACCGAATGCTGCCGCTGCTTCGCCAGGCGAGGCGCCGCGTCGAGCTCATGAACTTTGCCGTCGATGCGCACGCGCGTGAAACCTTGCGCGCGCAGCTCCTCCAGGAGATCCGCCTGCTCGCCTTTGCGGCCGGCGACGACCGGCGCGAGCACCATCAGGCGCGTGTCTTCCGGCAGCGCGAGAAGCTGGTCGACCATCTGCGCCACGGTGTGCGCCTGGAGCGCGACGCCGTGCTGCGGGCAGTAAGGCGTTCCGGCGCGCGCGAACAGCAAGCGCAGATAGTCATGGATCTCGGTCACGGTGCCGACCGTCGAGCGCGGGTTATGGCTCGCCGCCTTCTGCTCGATGGCGATCGCGGGCGAGAGGCCCTCGATCAGATCGACGTCGGGCTTTTCCATGAGCTCGAGGAACTGGCGCGCATACGCCGACAGCGATTCGACGTAGCGGCGCTGGCCTTCGGCGTAGAGCGTGTCGAAGGCGAGCGAGCTTTTGCCGGAGCCGGAGAGCCCGGTGATCACCACCAGGCGGTTGCGCGGCAGCTCGACGCTGATGTTCTTAAGGTTGTGCGTGCGCGCGCCGCGGATGCGAATCGAGTCCAAGAGTAGCGGCCGAGAAAGCGAAACTTGCTACTATAGCGCGTCGCGTCTTCCCGCCGCATCCCGCCTTTGTCCCCCGATCGCATGAGCCCCGCGGAACTGCGCGCCGGCGCGAGCCTCGCCGGCGTGTACGGGCTGCGCATGCTCGGCCTGTTTTTCATCCTGCCGGTGTTCGCGATCCACGCGGCCACGCTGCGCGGCGGCGCCGATCTCACGCTGGTCGGCATCGCGATCGGCGGCTATGGACTGGCGCAAGGCGTGCTGCAGATTCCTTATGGCATGGCCTCCGACCGCTGGGGCCGCAAGCCGCTCATCTATGCGGGCCTTCTGGTTTTCGCCGCCGGCAGCTTCCTCGGCGTCGCGGCGAACGACATCTGGACGGCGATCGCGGCGCGCCTGCTGCAAGGCGCCGGGGCGATCAACTCGGTCGCCATGGCGCTCGCGGCGGACCTCACGCGCGAGCAGCAGCGCACCAAGATCATGGCGATGATCGGCGCGAGCATCGGCCTGATGTTCGCACTGTCGCTGGTCGGCGCGCCGCTGCTTTACCACGCCATCGGCATGGGCGGCATATTCGCGCTCACCGGCGTGCTGTCGCTGGCCGCCATCGCGCTCGTCAAGTACTACGTGCCTGATCCGCCGCCGCGCGCGCCACGCGCGCCGGGCGTGGCGCGGCGCGGCTTGCAGATCGATGCCGAGCTCGTGCGCCTGAACGGCGGCATCTTCATCCTGCACATCGTGCTCTACGCCATGTTCGTCGTCGTGCCGCCGCTGCTGGTGGGCGCCGGGCTGCCGCTCGTGGAGCACTGGAAGCTCTACCTGCCCGTTGTGCTGGCGTCCTTTGTACTCATGGTCCCTGCCATCCTGTACGCCGATCGCCGCCACCGTCCCAAGCCGGTGCTGCTCGCGGCGGTGGCGCTCCTCCTGGTCGTGGAAGCGGTGCTTGCCGCCGCGCCTTTGCGACTCGCGGCGCTTGCGCTGCTGATGCTGGCTTTCTTCGTTGCTTTCAACGTGCTGGAGGCGATGCTGCCCGCCCTCGTGTCGCGCCTCGCCCCGGCACAGGGCCGCGGCGCCGTGATCGGCGTCTACAACACGACACAAACGCTCGGCGTGTTTTTCGGTGGACTCCTCGGCGGCGCGATTGCCAAGCACGCCGGCGCGGCCGCCGTGTTCGCTGTCTGTGCCGTACTATCCGGGGTGTGGCTCGCGGCGGCCTCCGGGATGCGCGGACCGGCGCGGGCGGTCAACGATCTTTCGAGTCTTACGTTTAGCATCGCAACGGGAGTAAATCTCGAGGAACTGCGCGAAGCGCTTGCCGCCGTGCGCGGCGTGCGCGAGGCGGAGGTGCTTGCGCACGAGCGCATCGCGCGCCTCAAGGTCGTACCTGGACAATGGGATGAATCGCGTGTGCGCAAACTGGTAACTGGGGAGGTGTGAGATGGCGTCGGTGAACAAGGTGATCCTGGTCGGCAATCTCGGGCGCGATCCGGAGACGAAGTACATGCCCGACGGCGCCGCGATCACCAATGTGTCGCTCGCGACGTCGTTCCAATGGACCGACAAGGCGAGCGGCGAGAAGAAGGAAGAGACCGAGTGGCACCGCATCGTGTTTCGCGGCCGGCTTGCCGAGATCGCAGGCGAGTACCTGAAGAAAGGCTCGCAGGTCTACGTCGAAGGACGGCTGCGCACGCGCAAGTGGCAGGACAAGGAAGGCCAGGACCGCTACACCACCGAGATCGTCGCCGACACCATGCAGATGCTCGGCTCGCGCGCGGGCGCGGGCGAGCCGCGCCCCGAGCCGACGGGCGCGAAGGCAGCCGAGCCGAAGGCGGCGAGCGTAGCGAAGAAGCCGGCGGGCAAGTTCGACGACATGGAGGACGATATCCCGTTCTGAGCGCGACGTGAGTGCGCTCGGATTCCTCGCGGTGGGCGCTGGCGCAGCAGTCGGGGCGTGGCTGCGCTGGTGGCTCGGCATCGTGCTGAATCCGGTCTTTCCTACGCTGCCCCTCGGCACGCTCGCGGCGAACCTCGTTGGCGGCTACCTCATGGGTATCGCGCTCGCCGTCATTACCCACTTCGAAGCGCTGCCGCCGGAGGCACGCCTGCTCGTCACGACCGGCTTCCTCGGCGGTCTGACCACGTTCTCCACTTTTTCCGGCGAAACGGTAACGCTGCTCGGGCGCCAGCAATTCGGCTGGGCCGCCGCGCTCACGCTCGCCCATGTGGTGGGCTCGGTCGCCATGACCTTTGCCGGCATTGGCACCATGCGCCTCATCGTCAGGTGAGTGATGAAAGGCACGTACTTGCGCTTCTACATGCACGAGAACCGCAAGCACCGCGGCGTACTGCTCTACGAATGGCTGCTCGAGACGGCGAAGAAGGCGGGCATCCACGGCGGTTCGGCATTTCGCGCCATCGCCGGCTACGGCAGCCACGGCGTCCTGCACGAGCAGCACTTCTTCGAGCTTGCCGGCGACTTGACGGTAACAGTGGAGTTCCTGCTGGCCGATGAGCAGGCGCAGGAGTTGCTCGCGCTGCTGCGCCGCGAGCAGGTGCGCGTGTTCTACGCCAAGACGAGCGCCGAGTTCGGTTTCCCCGACAGCTCACGTTGAGCATCGATATACCGGGGTTCGGCGCGCTGCACATCGCCCACCTCGTGCTCGATTTCAACGGTACGCTCGCCATCGATGGAAAAGTTCTTCCCGGTGTTAAGGCGCGGCTCGCGCGGCTCGCGCGGTCGACGCGCCTGCATATCATCACGGCCGACACATTTGGCAAAGCGCGGCGCAGCCTCGCCGGCGTCGAATGCGAGCTGACGATCCTCGGGCCTGGCAGCGAAGACCGCGCCAAGGCGGCCTATGTGCGGCGGCTCGGTGCAGGGCGCGTCGTGTGCATCGGCAACGGGCGCAACGACCGGCTGATGCTGCGCACCGCGGCGCTCGGCATCGCGGCCGTTCAGCGCGAAGGCGCCGCGGTCGAGGCAATGCGGGGCGCCGACATCGTGGTGCACGACGTGCGTGACGCGCTCGACTTGCTGCTGCAGCCGCGGCGGCTCGTCGCGACGCTGCGCTCCTAGCGATATAATCGCGGGCCATGCCGATCTACGAATACCGCTGCAATGCCTGCGGCCACCAGGAGGAGCACCTGCAAAAGGTGTCCGAGGCGCCGCTCAGCGTGTGCCCGGCATGCGGCAAACCCGAGTACCGCAAGCAGCTCTCCGCGGCCGGGTTCCA
>DASQIG010000095.1:0-9905 GCA_035631735.1 Burkholderiales bacterium
TGCTCAAGCGCGCTGCCGGGATCGAGATGACGCACATCGTCTATCGCGGCGCCGGCCCGGCGCTCGCCGACGTGCTGGGCGGGCAGGTCGACATGATGTTCGCGAGCATGGTGTCGTCGCTGCACCATGCGAAGAGCGGGAAGCTCAGGGCGCTCGCCGTCACCTCGGCCAGGCGCTCGAGCGTGGCGCCGGAATATCCCACGGTGGCGGAGGCCGGCGTGCCCGGCTTCGAGATGACCGGCTACTTCGGGCTGCTCGCGCCCGCGCATACGCCGGCCGCGATCGTGAATACCGTGCACGCCGCCGTGCAGCGCGCGATCAGGCGGCCCGACTTCGTCGAGCGCGTCGCCGCCGACGGCGCGGAGCCCGACGGCTGCCCGCCGGCCGAGCTGCAGGCGATCCTCGAGCGCGACATGAAGAAGCTCGCCGAGCTCATGCAAGGCGTGAACGTCCAGCGCCAGTAGGCGCTCTTAGCGCGAGCGCCTGCCCAAGAGCGACCGCAGCCATGCGCGCAAGCCCGTTTCCGGCACGGTAACGTCGTAGGAAACGATGCGCTGCGGCGCGCCTTCGCCGCTCACCGGGCGATATTCCAGCCGCAGCTGCTGTTCGCCGCTGCGCACCGGAGTGAAGTTGAGCCCTTTCTCGTCGGCGGGCCCTTCCGCCACGACCGCGCGCACCGGCGGCTCGGCAAGCCGCCATTCGTATTTGCCGCCGGGCTCCGTCGCCAGCGGCAAGTACAGCCGCTGGCCGTGGTTCACGGTGACGCGACCGCCGTCTGCGCTCGCGCTCACCGTCTTCGGCGCGTGCGGATCCCAGACCGTCGAGCAGCCGGCCGCCAGCAGCACAAGCACGATCGCCGGCCTCATGCCGCCGCCGGCTGCAGCGCCTGGCGCTCGGCGTCGATCAGCCGGCCGAGCGTGCGGCGGAAATGCGCGAGCGGCGCATCCGCCACGATCGCGTTCATCTTGAAGTTCGGATCGGCATCCAGCACTTCCTGCTGTCCCTCGATGATGAACTTGTCCTCCATGAAGCCCTCGATCATGCTGTTGTTGAGCGAGAGCGCGATGTTCGGGTCGTTCAGCTCGTAGTCGTGCAGGTAGTCCCAGAAGAAGTGCGTCGAGCGCCGCGTCTCGGGCGTAAAGAACTGGCAGTTGCGATATTGTCTTGCGCCCTGCACATTGCCTTTCTCGGCGCCCGAGCCCGCCGGCGAAAACAGGGTTTCCATGAAGAAAATCCCCGGCACATACATGCGTGCGATGTTGCGCCGGTCGACGCGGCCCGCGTTGCGCACGACCTTCCTGTGGAACGGCGGCGCCTCCGCGTCCATGTGCCAGCGCTCGACGCGAAAGCCGTCCTCGAGGCGCTCGATCGCCGTGGGTTTGGACTTGTACGCGTACTCCTCGGAGCCGCCGAGCGTCCTGGTGTGTACGAACGCCAGATGGGCAAAGTCGCTCAGGTTGTCGACGATCAGCAGGTAGTTCGCCTCGTAATGCAGGTAGTCGGGCTTGCCGCGCCACGCCGGATCGCGCAAGTACGGGAAATCGAGGATCTTCGCGGGATCGGCCTTTGCCGCGTCGCCCATCCAGATCCAGATCAGATGGTCGCGCTCGACCACCGGGTAGCCGCGCACGCCGAGCTTCGGCGGAATGTTGTCCTGCCCGGGAATCTGGATGCATTTGCCGGTCGGGTCGAACTTCAGGCCGTGGTACATGCAGCGGATGTCGTCGCCTTCGCGCCGGCCGTTGGAGAGCCGCGCGCCCCGGTGGCAGCAGCGATTGTCGAGCGCGACGACGCGGCCGCTGTCGCCGCGATAGAGCATCACCGGCTTCTCGAGGATGGTGCGCGCGAGCAATTTGCCGTCGATCAGCTCGTGGTCCCACGCCGCGACGTACCAGCAGTTCAACAGGAATGCTTGTGTTTCAGGTCCCATGGATCACCGCTTCTCAGGAGGGATTTCCTTGATCGCCGCAGCGAAGCGCTTATGCACCGCGAGGTCGACCGGCTTGTGCTTCACCGGGCGGCCCACCGGGTAGTCTCCGAGGTAGTTGCCGCCCTTCCAGTTGCGCGACGGCCGGATCGGCCGCGGCGTGAAGTTGCCGCCGCAGTTGGGGCAGACGTTGCCGAGCAGCTCCGCGCAGGTGGCGCAGAAGGTGCACTCGAAGCTGCAGATGCGCGCGTCGAGCGCTTCCGCAGGCAAGGGCTTGTTGCAGTGTTCGCAGTTGGGTCTCAGTTCCAGCATCAATCAGCCTTCACGAAATCGTAGTTCCCCACTCCCTGGATCAGCCATGGTATCGCCTCGCCCTCACTTCAGTCATAGGCTCACCATAGCGGCTGGCTCAGCCTTTGGCTGAACGAGGAAAACATGGCGTTGAAGCTGACGCTGATCCTTTCCTCTTCGCTCGTCGTCGCATCGACGGAATGCTCGAGATAAGAGGGAAACATGAGGAGCATGCCGTCGCTCACCTTGACCACGACCTGATCGGTGTTCTCGGCGGTCAGCTCGATCACCGGCGGCCGGATGATGCCGCTCTGGCTGCGCGGATCATGGAAGTTGATGCTGTCGGCGCCCGCATGGGTGCGCAGATAGTAAACCGCGCTCAGGAAATTGTTCGGGTGACTATGCATCCGGTGCGCTGCGCCTTTGGCAAGCACGGTGACCCAGCAGGCCGTGATTTCGAGGGCGACGTCGCCGATGCGCAGAAAGCGCACCACGCTCCTCATGCCATCGCCGACGCAGTTCGCCAGGTCGCGGAATTCGCTGCGCTCATGCAATGCCTGCTCCGATTGCCAGCCGCGGCCGGGTTCGAGGGGCGGCAGCTTTGCTCGCATCGCGGCGAGCGCGGGCAGGATCTGCGCCTCGATGGCATCGCGCTGCTCGGGTCTCACCTGGATCTTCCAGACCAGCGTGGGAAACATCGGAATCACATCCGATGCCTCGATCCAGTTGTCCGCGCGCGTGGTCATGGGTTCGCCTAGGCGCCGCGCCGGCGCTCGACGAAGCGCTCCACGCGGTCGGCTTGCAGGAATTCTACGATGTCCGCTGCCGGTAGCTCTGGAGCGACGAGCCGGCCTTCAGCATGATACTGGCGGAACGTCGTGCCCCACGGGAATTCCTCCAGCGGTGTTTCGCGCGTTGCGCGCTGCATCTCGGTATCGACGACGCCCGGCTCGTAGCTGAAGACGCCTACGTCCTCCACTTCTGCAGCGACGACCATTCCCGCCATGCGCAACGCGGCCTTGGTGCTGCAATAGGTAGCGAGACCGGGAAACGGCCGTTGCGCCGCGCCGGACGAGATGTTCACCACGCGCACTTGCGCGCCGCTTGGTCGCCGGCGCACGACGAACCCCATCAGCCAGAGGGGCATCACCGCGTTCACCGCATAGGCGCGCGCGAGCCCGGCGGCACCGAGCTTCTGCACCCGCCCGGCCGGCGCCAGCGCCGCGTTGTTGACGAGACCGACCCGCTGCCAGGCACGCTCGGCAAGCCGCGCTCCGGCCTCTCGCTCGATCGTCGCCGTGGCGCGCTCCACGTCCGCCAGGTCCAGCGCGAGGTGCTCATAGTTGCCAGACGGTAAGTTCGGAGTACGCCGCGCCACGCCAATCACCTGCCAGCCGTGCTCGAGCAGCTCCTTTGCCACCGCGGCGCCGATGCCGGAGCTGGTACCCGTGACCACCGCAAGCCGCTCGGCGCTCATTGCCGTGGCCCGTGCCGCACCGGCGGCCCGTTGCGCCGAGTCTGCGCGTAGCGCGGCAGCGCATCGGCGGCGTCGAACCAGGCGAGCTGCTCCTCCGTGAACACATGCGCGCTCGGACGCGCCTGGTTCGGATCCGCGAGCGCACCCGCCAGCACATGAACCTCGTCGGGCAGCCCCGCGTTTTCGTACGTCAGCGGCGAGCCGCACTTGCCGCAGAAACTGCGCCGCACACCCTCCGATGACGCGTAGTAGCTCGGCGCGCCGGCCGTCAAGCGAAACGCCGCACGCGGCACGGAGATCCAGGTCGTCATCGGTGTCGACGTCGCGCGCCGGCAACTCTCGCAGTGACAGTTGAGCGTCCAGCGCGGCTCGGCGTCGTACGCGAAGGCGACCGCGCGGCACAGGCAATGTCCGGTAGTCATCTCACGCCTCCAATTCACGGATTCGCGCGCGCACCATGGTGCCCGCAACTTTCAGCTCGCCGAGTGCCACCGGCAACGTGAAGCGCCGCGGCCCCGCGCTGCCCGGGTTTACGTACAGCACGCCATCGCGTTCCTTGACCATCGGCTTGTGCGAATGACCGCACACGACCACGCCGTATCGGCCAGCCGGGTCGATGTCCAGCTCGGCGAGATTGTGCAACACGTAGATGGATGAGCGCCCGATCTTGAGCACCGCCGTCAGCGGCACCGTGGCTGCCCAGCGACCCCGATCGTTGTTCCCGCGCACCGCGGTGAGCGGCGCCAGCGCGCGCAGCTCCTCGAGGATCTCCGGCTTGCCGATGTCGCCCGCATGGATGATATGCGCCACGCCACGCAGCAGCCGGAGGGCTTCGGGCCGCAGGAGCCCATGCGTGTCCGAGATCAGCCCGACCCGGATCAGAGGATGAAGCTCACCGTGCCGAGCGAGGCGAGCTCCATCGCATCGAGGATCGCCTGGCGCGCCTTGATGCGCAGGGCGCCGTCGCGGTTCACGAGCGTATAGCGGTAGCGGCCGACGTAGGTGCGCACGTCTTCATTGCTGCGATAGCGGTAGACGACAAAGTTCGCCTCCACGAGGAGCGGCGAGCGCTCGAGGATTCGCACGTTCGAGATCAGGCGCCGGGTGCGCGAGCGCGGCGATTCGGCGTGCGCATGCGGGTCCTTGAGGCGGGCGACGCGCGCGCGGATGCGGCGGATGTCGTCGGCGATGGTGAAGAGCGCGCTCTTCGGATCCGACTCGGGCTGGTCATTCGACGGCACGCGGTAGGTCGCATCTTCGGTGAGCAGCGCGAGCCACTCGTCCAGCCGCCAGGCGTCGAGCAGCGCTGCCTCGTGGTAGAGGAAGTCCTCGACCTCGGCGCGCCCGATTTCATTCATGCGGCGGCTCGCATCAGCCGGTCCCACTGGATCCAGAAGGCGCGCAGATGCGCCTCGTCGGTGTTGAGCTGCTCGCCCTCCTTCGCGATGCCGCGCGTGAGCGGCGACCACTGCACCTCTTTGTACGTTCCGAGTCCCTCCTGCACGGACTCGAGCGCGGCGATGTCGTCCGGCGTGGCGAAGCCGCCGGGCCCGTAGAAGGTAAGGAAGCTGTCGAGCCGCACCTGCCGCGCGAGCGGCGTCTCCTCGACCGGCCCGAGCGCCCAGGCGCGTACGCGCATGCGGTCGGGCGCGAGCGGCTGGAAGCTCCTCACGGAGACCGATGAGCCATCCAGCAGTACCAGATTGGGAAAAATAAGCAGGTTGCGATTGGTATCGGCGACGCGCTTCGCGCGCTCGGGCCCGAGGCGCTGCACCAGCTCGGCGCGGATGCGCTCGAGCTCGGGCTTCGCTGCCTCGCCGTAGATCGGGATCCACGCGGCGACCGGCCGGCCGCGGAAGTTGACGTTGTCCGTCGTGCCATGCCCGTTGCCGAGATCCTTGCCCAGGCCGTGCGAGGGCAGCACGTGGCCCTTGTCCGGGCGCTTGACTTCGACGCCCGAGCTCTTCAGGTAGTCGAGCCAGGTCGCGTGCGTGGTGAGCAGGTGGTAGTCGTCGTAGCTGTTCTCGACGAGCAGCTTCCAGTTCGCGCGGATGTCGTACTCCTGCGTGCCGTGGATCACCTCCATGCGAGCGCTCGGCGACTGGTCGAGCACGAGGTCGATGTACTCGACCGCCCTGCCCAAGTACTCGCGGAGTGGAGCCGCATTCGCATCGAAGTTGAGGAACACGAAGCCGCGATAGGCCTCGACTCGCGGCGGCTCCTTGAGGCCAAGCTGCGTGCGATCGAAATTCGGCGGATAGGCGCTCTGCCCAGGCACGGCATAAAGGCGCCCGTCGCGGTCGTAAGTCCAGCCGTGATAGAAGCAGGTGTAGCGCTCCACGTTGCCTTGCGCCTCGCGGCAAACGACCGTGCCGCGATGGCGGCAGGTATTGAGGAAAACGCGCAGCTCCGCCTTGCTATCCCGGCACAAGATCAGCGGCCGCCCGCATACCGTGCGCGTACGGAAATCGCCCGGCGCGCGCACCTCGGACTCGTGGCCGACGTAGAGCCAGCAATGCTCGAAAATGCGCTCTTTCTCGTCAGCAAAAATCGCCGGATCGACGAGCGCGGCGCGATTGATTTCGAAACGGTGCTGCTGCGGCTCGTTAAGCACGATCCGGGGCGCGCTCATCCTTCCATAATAGGGGAATGAAGCGCGCGCTTGCCGCCCTGTTTCTCGCGGCGCTTGCCGGCGTCGCCGCAGCGCAGGAGCCGTGGCCGGGCCGCCCAGTGCATATCGTCGTGCCCTATACACCGGGCACGGGCGCCGACATCCTCGCGCGCGTGCTCGGCCCGAAGCTCGCCGAGCGCTGGAAGGCGGCGGTGGTCACCGACAACAAGCCCGGCGCCACCGGCAGCATCGGCGCCGAGTTCGCCGCCAAGTCGCCGCCCGACGGCTACACGCTGCTCCTCACCGCGACCTCGTTCACCACCAACCCGGCGCTCAAACCGGCGCCGTTCGACCCGGTGAAGGACTTTGCGCCGATCGCGCTGCTCGCGACCGGCGCGCTGGGCGTCTACATCAACCCCGATGTGCCCGCGAAGAACATGCGCGATTTCGTGGCGCTCGTGCGCTCGCAGCCCGGCCGGCTCTACTACTCCTCGCCCGGCAACGGCGGCCCCCAGCATCTCGCGATGGAGCTCCTCAAGCTCGAGACCGGCATGGACATCATCCACGTGCCTTACAAGGGCGCGGCCGGCGCCATCTCCGATCTGGTCGGCGGCCATGTGCAGGCGATGGTTTCCGCGCTGCAGACCGTGGCGCCGCACGTGCAGTCGGGGCGCCTGCGCATGCTGGCGGTGATGAGCGGCCACCGCGCCGTGGCATTTCCCGACGTGCCGACGCTGGAGGAAGCCGGCTTGCCCGAGCTCGAGGTGGAGACCTGGTACGCGATGTTCGCGCCCGCCGGCACGCCGGCGGCCATCGTCGCGCGCATCAATCGCGACGTGAACGAGCTGCTGAAAGAAACCGATGTGCGCGAGGTGCTCGCCAAACAGGGACTCGAGCCGGCGGGCGGCGCGCCGGAGGCGCTCGGCGCGCGCGTGAAACGCGAGCTCGCGAGCTGGACGCGCGTCGTCAAGGCAGCCGGCATAAAGGCGGACTGACATGGACCCTCTCGAAGATCTCGTAGCGGCCTATCGCATCCTTGCCGAATATGGCGTCATCGACGCCTACGGCCACGTGAGCTTGCGCTCGCCGTCGAACCCGCAACGCTATTACCTCGCGCGCGCGCTCGCCCCCGAGCGTGTGCAGCCCGAGGACATCCTGGAGTACGACCTCGACAGCGATCCGCTGGACGCGCGCGGCCGCGAGTCGGTGACCGAGCGCTTCATCCACGGCGAGATCTACAAGGCGCGCCCGGATGTGCTCTCGGTCGTGCATAACCATTCGCCCTCGGTCGTGCCCTTCAGCGTCACCGGCGTGCCGATGCGCGCGCTCTGGCACATGGCGGCATTCGTCGGCGACGGCCTGCCGAACTGGGAGATCCGCACGGTGCGCAAAGGCACCGATCTGCTGGTACGAGACTCCGCCCTCGGCGCGTCGCTCGCGAAGACATTGGGCGCGCAGCCCGCCGCTCTGATGCGCGGCCACGGCTCGGTCACGGTCGGCGAGAGCCTGCCGCGGGCCGTAGGCCGCAGCGTGTACCTCGAGCTGAGCGCGCGGATGCAGATGCAGGCGCTCGCCTTGTCCAGGGACATCACCTACCTGGATGCGGCAGAAGTGCAGGCTTCGACGCCGCACCAGGACTACAAACGCGCCTGGCCGATGTGGCGTGAGAAGGCGCTGGCGCGCGCACGCGCCGAACGCAAATGAGAAAAATAGGGACAGTCCCTATTTATGAGCTGAGCGCCGCGGAGCTCCTCGAGGCCTATCGGAAGCACCAGCTTTCGCCGCTCGAGGTGACGCGCGCGGTGCTCGAGCGCATCGAGCGGCTGAATCCCGTGCTGAACGCGTTCAATCTGGTGTCCGACCGCGCGCTGGATGACGCGAAGGCGTCCGAAGCCAGATGGATGGCGGGCCAGCCGAAGGGGTTGCTCGACGGCGTGCCGGTATCGATCAAGGACATCCTGCTGACGAAAGGCTGGCCGACGCTGCGCGGCTCGAAGACGGTCGATCCGCGCGGGCCGTGGAACGACGATGCGCCCGCCACTGCGCGCCTGCGCGAGCACGGTGCAGTGCTGCTGGGAAAAACAACGACGCCGGAATTCGGCTGGAAAGGCGTCACCGACAGTCCGCTCACCGGCATCACGCGCAACCCGTGGAATCCGAAGAAGACGCCCGGCGGCTCCTCCGGCGGCGCTGCTGCGGCGCTCGCGGCGGGCATGGGCGCGCTGGCCGTAGGCACGGATGGCGGCGGCTCGATCCGCATACCGTGCAGCTTCACCGGCCTCGTTGGCCTGAAGGCCTCCTTCGGCCGCGTTCCGGCGTGGCCGCTCTCGCCCTTCGGCACCGTGGCGCACGTCGGCCCGATGACCCGCAGCGTCGGCGACGCGGCGCTGATGCTTGACGTGCTGGCGCTGCCGGATGCGCGCGACTGGCACGCGCTGCCCTATGAGCGGCGCGACTGGCGTACCGGACTCGACGAGGGCGTCACCGATTTGCGCATCGCCTACTCGCCCGATCTGGGCTATGCCAAGGTCGACGCGGAGGTGGCGGACATCGTGCGCAAGGCAGTGAGGGTGCTGGGCGATCTCGGCGCGCGGGTGGAAGAGAGGAATCCGGGGTTCGCCAACCCGGACGCGATCTTCCGCGCCCACTGGTTCTCAGGCGCGGCGATGCTGGTGAACGCCATCGCGCCGGAGAAGCGCAAGCTGCTCGATCCGGGTCTGCGCGAAGTCGCCGAGGAAGGCGCGAAGATCGGCGCGGCCGAGCTGCACGACGCGCAGATGAAGCGCGGTGCGCTCGGCATGCACATGAATCTTTTCCACCGCGACTACGACCTGCTCGTAACGCCGACGCTCGCAGTGGCTGCGTTCGACGTGGGGCTCGAATGTCCGCCCGGGAAGCAGCGCTGGATCGACTGGACGCCCTTCACCTTCCCCTTCAACCTGACGCAGCAGCCCGCGGCCTCCATCCCTTGCGGGCTCACCCGCGAGGGCCTGCCGGTCGGCCTGCACCTCGTCGGGCCGCGCTACGGCGATGCGCTGGTACTGCGTGCGGCGCGAGCGTTCGAGACCGCTCGGCCGATCAAGCTGCCCGCTCTCTAGCCGGGCGTCATTTGCAGCGCAGGTTGCCGGCGCGCAGGTCGACCGGCTTGGTGCAGTCCTGCTCGCTGACCCGGCGGCCGCGCTCCATGGCGGGTATGAGGCCCTCGACGCTGTAGTCGCGCGCATCCATCCATCCGTAGGTCGCGGGCGGCGCGGGCTTGGGCGCGGCCTGCGCGAGTCCCGGGTCGCTCTGCGACGCGCAGCCGCAGGCGAGTCCGACGAGCACGATGGCGATGAGCGGGCGGTAGTTCATGAGCGTCTCCTTTTGCCTTTTTTGTTGCCGCTCCGCATTCTATGCTTGCCGCCCATGCGCCTGTTCGTGCTCCTCGTGCTGCAGCTTACGGTCCTCGCGGCCCAGGCCACGTGCATGTTCGCGCGCGATGCCAAGCCGCAGGACTGGTACGAGTGGGCAAGCGTGCTCGTCGCGGGCGATGTCGCCGCCGTCGAGCGGCGCGGCAGCATCGACGTCGTCTCGCTGCGCGTCGTCGAGACCTACAAGGG
>DASQIG010000096.1:0-2981 GCA_035631735.1 Burkholderiales bacterium
GGGCCTGGGCGCCACCGGCGACCCCGTCTTCTGCGTGCTGTGGACGCTGCTCGGCATGCCGGCGGTGACGCTGCCGCTGATGCGCGGCGCCAACGGCCTGCCGCTCGGCGTGCAGCTCGTGGGACGGCGCAATTTCGACGGCCGCTTGCTGCGCACCGCGCGCTGGCTTAGCGCAAAACTTTCTTAGTCGCGCACGGCGAAGACGTGCGCCGGCTTGAACACGATCAAGTCGCCGATATGCGCGCCGTCATGCGCAGTGGTGCCCGGCTCGAAGCCGGAAATCTCGCCGACCAGAACGCCGCTTCGTTCCCGCAGCTTCACCAGGACATCCTGGCCGCGCAGGCGCAGGGTCAGCGTTTTCGCTTCCGCCAACGGCCAGATGCGAAACGATGACTCCTTGAGCCATGCCGGCAAGTCGCCGGCTTCCCGGATGGCGAAGTTAAGTTCGGCCGCGCTCAGCAATGCGGCGCATTTTAAGCCGCCGCGGCGAGCGTGCGCAGCGAATCGAGCTCGGTGCGCAGCCGCTCGAGCTCGCTGCGGTCGGCGAACGCCAGCACCCAGTGCGCGATGCGGCCATCGCTCGTGCGCAGCGAAGTGAGGCTGACGTCGACGTGGCGCACCGCGCCATCCTTCGACCAGGCCTTCAGCGTGCGGCGCGGGCTCGACTCCGCCAGCATGCGGTGCACCAGCGCCTCGTCGCCGCGCAGGATGAGCGCGCCAAGCGCGCGCCCGCGCGCCTCGTCGGCGCGGCAGCCGAAATAGGCCTCGAAGGCATCATTGACGTAGCTCACCGGCCGGGCGGGCGCGGTGGCGTCGAGGATGGCGATCGGAAAGCCGCAGGCGCCGAGCGCGGCGCGGGCCATCGCGGCGTCACCCAATAGCCGTGCAAGCGCCGGCGCGTCCTCGCGCCGGCGGGAATTTGCGAAGCTCATGGCGCGCTTTTGCCATGATTCCGGCGATGCAACAAGTGTCCGCTGGCGGCGACGGCTAAGCGGCGACGTGCGCCTGGCGCGGCTCGGCGGAGAGCGAGTAGCAGTAGCGCCGCAGCCGCGCGAGGTCCGCGGTCTCGATCGTCTCGCGCAGGAACTCCATGTTGCGCTCGATCTCCGACTGGTAAAGGTTCGGCCCGTCGAAGTGCGACTCGGCATAGCGGTCGGCGGCGTCGAGCTTCTTCGCCATGCGCGTGCGCGCCACGTACTCGTAGAAGCCGGGCGTCTTGATGATGAGGTCGTCGGGCGAGCTGTAGCGCACGATCTCGCGCCCGTCGGCAAGCTGCTCGCGCGCGATCTTGCCCCAGACGAACTCGTCGTACAGGAACTCCCGCACCTTCTCGAGGTACATGCGGTCCGACATCTGGCCGATCAGGTCGGCCGTGCCGACCATGCAGCCGATCATGCGGTCGCGCGGATCCTCGACGCGGATGTCTTCCAGCTCCATCTCGTAGCCCGTGAAATGCACCAGGCGCGAGGCGAGCGGCGCCTCGGCGGCGAAGCCGACCTTCGGCAGGTAGGCGGAGATGAAGTCGGCGCTGCGGCTCACGTGCACCTTGGTGAAGACGGCGCCGTTCTCGACGTGCCCCTCGGAGCTGCGTTTCAGGTAGCCCGAGTCGTGCAGCAGCGCAATCAGGATGCCCATCGTCGCGCGGCGCGGCCCGAGGCGATCCACCGGCGCGCAGCTGCGGTCGTGCCCGTCGACCAGGCGCGCCATGGCGAGCGTCATGTCGAGCGTGTGCCGCAGGTCGTGATAGAGGGTGTCGCAGCGCAGGTACCCGGGGTAGCGCCCGGCGAACAGCGCATGGAAGTCGTCGAAGGCGCGCTCGAGCGGCGTGAAGTCCGCGCCCGGGTAGCGCGGGCCGAAAATGCGCAGCACCGCCTCGCGTACGGTCGCCGCATTCTCGACGTTGACGCGGTTGGTGACGTCGTTCTGGTTCAACCGGTCTTGCATGGCGCCGGCGGCGGGCCGTGCCCCTCGCCCGCAAGCGGGCCTGCACGAGCCGCCTTCCTGCCCTCCCCGCGCCGATTATTCCCCGCGCCCACGTCGGAGGCAAGGATAAAAGACAGCGGGAGACGGCCGATAAGCCGGGTTCTGTGCTTCCCGGCGGGCGGACCCGCCGGGACCGGCAGCCATTCCTCTGGGCGCGCGGTCGCCCGCGCGCTCTAGCCACCTACCCGCAAGCTCGGCCGAGCCGGCCTGCCGTTGTGGGGTTGCCACAACCTCGCTTGCCTATTTGGTGTTGCTCCGGATGGAGGTTGCCGCGTTTCACCCCTCGGTTTGACCCGAGGACTCGTCTCTGTGGCCCTGTTCGTCACGTCGCCGTGCCAGGGTATTACCCTGCATCCTGCTCTGCGGAGCCCGGACTTTCCTCCATCCCCGCCTACGCGGGGACGGCGGCTGCCAGGCCGACTCCCGCTTGCAATTTTACCCTTCGAGGCGGAGCCTATAAACCCAGGCTCGGCCCAGGAGGTGGACCATGAAGCGGCGGCTCTACTTTCTTCTTCCCGACGTGGAGTGCGCGACGCGCACGGCGGACGATCTGCTGCTCGCCCGCGTCGAGGATCGTCACATGCATTGCCTCGCCAAGCGCGGCACCGAGCTCGGCGAGCTGCACGAGGCGAGCTATCTCATCAAGACCGATCTGATGCGCGGCGCGGGCATCGGGCTCTTCCTCGGCGCCCTCGGCGGCGTGATCCTCGGCTACATGATCGTCAACCATCCGCCGGAGGGCACCCACCCCGGGCTCGCCGCGGCCGTGATCGCGGCGATCGTCGGCGCGCTGCTGGGCGTCTGGATGGGCAGCATGGCGGCCACCGCCGTGCCCAACTCGCGCCTCAAGCAGTTCGAGAACGACATCGCGCGCGGCAAGGTGCTGATGATCGTCGATCTGCCCTACGAGAAGGTCGATCGCATCCGCGACATCGTCGTCGCGCGCCATCCCGAGGTCGTGGCGATGGCGCAGGAGACGCGTTACCCCGCGTTCCCCT
>DASQIG010000097.1:0-6338 GCA_035631735.1 Burkholderiales bacterium
CCATCGCCAGATTGGGCCCTTTCGCGCCGAGTTCGATCGAAAGCAGCCCCGCGATCATGTTGATGATGCTGCCCGGGATGAAGAACGGCGAGATGCGGCGTGGCCCGCTCTTCTTCAGCTCGTCGTGCATCGCCTCGATCAGCGGCAGTCCGCCGATGCCCGAGCCGAAGTTGACGCCGATGCGCTCGGCGTTCGCGGGCGTCACCTCGAGGCCGCAATCGCGCCAGGCCTGCAGTCCGGCCGCCATGCCGTAGTGGATGAAGAGGTCCATGCGCCGCGCTTCCTTCGGTGACATGTACGGCGCGACGTCGAAGTTCTTCACCTCGCCCGCGATCTGGCTCGCCAGGCGCGAGGCGTCGAAGCGCGTGATGCGCGTGATGCCGCCGGCGCCGGCGAGCGCGGCCTCCCAGGCCTGCGCCACGCTGTTGCCGATGGGACTGACGATGCCGAGACCGGTCAGGACGACTCTGCGACGGCTCACTTCAAGCGGGCGGGTTTCAGGCCTTGGCGTGCGCCTTGATGTAATCGATGGCCTGCTGCACGGTGGTGATCTTCTCCGCCTCCTCGTCGGGAATCTCGGTCTCGAACTCCTCTTCGAGCGCCATCACCAGCTCCACCGTATCAAGAGAATCGGCGCCCAGATCATCGACGAACGAGGAATCGTTCTTGATCTCCGCCTCGTTCACGCCGAGCTGCTCGGCGATGATCTTCTTGACCGCTTGCTCGATGTTCTCCGCCATCGACTCTCTCCTTGAAAAGGGGGCGTATTTTACGCCATGTACATGCCGCCGTTGACGTGCAGCACGCAGCCCGTGACATAGCTCGCGGCGGGCGACGCGAGGTAGGCGACCGCGGCGGCGACGTCGGCCGCCTCGCCCAGGCGCCCGAGCGGAATCTGCGCGAGCAGCGCGCTTCTTTGCGCTTCGCTGAGCGCGCGCGTCATGTCCGTATCGATGAATCCCGGCGCGACGCAGTTCACCGTGATGCTGCGGCTGCCGAGCTCGCGCGCCAGCGACTTCGTCATCCCCACGACGCCGGCCTTGGCGGCGGCGTAGTTCGCCTGCCCGGCGTTGCCCGCCGCGCCGACCACCGACGTGATGTTGATGATGCGGCCCCAGCGCGCTTTCATCATGCCGCGCATCACCGCGCGCGACAGGCGAAACACCGCCCGCAGGTTGGTCTCCAGCACCTCGTCCCAGTCCGCGTCCTTCATGCGCAATGCGAGCGTGTCGCGGGTGATGCCGGCATTGTTGACCAGGATGGCGATGGCACCGTGCTCCCTTTCAATCTCGGCGACCAGCCCATCCATCTGCGCGCTGTCGCGCACGTTCAGCACCTTTCCGATGCCCGGCACCTTGGCGGCGCCTTCTGCGCTGGTCGCGGTGCCCAGGACTTTCGCGCCCTGGCGACGCAGCTCCTCGGCGATCGCGTGCCCGATGCCGCGCGAGGCGCCGGTGACCAGCGCGACCTTGCCCGCCAGCGGGCTCAGGCGGCCTTCAGCGCCTGCAGCGCTGCCTCGAGCGATGCGCGATCGTGCAGCGTGAGCGACTGCACCTGCGGCGCGATGCGCTTGGTCATGCCGTCCAGCACGCGGCCCGGCCCGCATTCGACGATGTGCGTCGCGCCCATCTCGGTCATCTTGCGGATCGTTTCCACCCAGCGCACCGGCGACGCTGCCTGGCGCACCAGCGCATCCTTGATGCGCGCGGGCTCCTGCTCGATCGCCACATCGACGTTGTTCACCACGGCGAACTGCGGCCGCGCCATACGCAGGCCGCGGATGTGCCCCTTGAGGCGCTCGGCCGCGGGCTGCATCAGCGTCGAGTGAAACGGCGCGCTCACCGGCAGCGGCAGCGCGCGCTTCGCGCCGCGCGCCTTGCATTTCTCGATGGCGCGCTCTACCGCCGCTCTTTCGCCGGCGATGACGACTTGTCCGGGCGCGTTGAAATTCACCGCCTGCACCGTGCCGCCGGCTTCGGCGCAGGCGGCGACCACATGCTGGTCCTCGAGGTTGAGGATCGCGGCCATCGCACCCGCGCCGGCCGGCACGGCTTCCTGCATCGCCTGCGCGCGGAAATGCACCAGCGGCAACGCATCCGAAAACTTGATTGCGCCCGCCGCCGTCAGCGCCGTGTATTCGCCCAGGCTGTGGCCGGCGGCGAGTTGCGGCGCCGGGCCGCCGAGCGCGCGCCAGGCGCGGTAGGCGGCATATCCCGCGGTCACCATCGCGGGCTGCGTGTTGACCGTCTGGTTCAACGCCTCCGCCGGTCCCTCGTCCAGCAACGGCAGGAAATGCCCGCCGAGCACTTCGGCCGCCGCGGCGCGCACGGCGTCGATTTCCGGCAGGCCCGCGTAGCTCTTCAGCATGCCGACCGCTTGCGACCCCTGGCCGGGGAA
Source organism: Burkholderiales bacterium (assembly GCA_035631735.1). Lineage (GTDB taxonomy): Bacteria > Pseudomonadota > Gammaproteobacteria > Burkholderiales > SG8-39 > SCGC-AG-212-J23. The sequence continues at coordinate 2,398 of DASQIG010000097.1, forward strand.
CACCATGGCGAGCTTCATGGCGCGACAGTCATAACGTCACCAGCGACGAGCCCCAGGTGAAGCCGCCGCCGACGCCCTGCATCAGCACGCGATGGCCGGTGCGGATCTTTCCGGCGCGCAGGTACTCGTCGAGCGCGAGCGGCACCGAGGCGGCGGAGGTATTGCCGTGGTGATCGACGGTGACGACCAGCTTGTCACGCGCGAGCCCCAGCTTGCGCGCGGTCGCCTCGAGGATGCGCAGGTTGGCCTGGTGCGGTATCAGCCAATCGACCTCCTCGAGGCCCATCTTCGCCGCCGCCACGGTCTCGCGCGCCGATTCCTCGAGCACGCGTACGGCGAACTTGAACACCGCCTGGCCGTCCATGCGCAGGAACGGCGTACCGACGATTGCGCCGCCGCACACGTTGCCGGGCACCGAGAGGATCTCGGCATGGCTGCCGTCGGCACGCAGCACGCTCGCGTGCACGCCCGGCTTGGTGCCGGCGGCAAGCACTGCCGCGCCCGCGCCATCGCCGAACAGCACGCACGTTCCCCGGTCGTTCCAGTCGAGGATGCGCGAGAACACCTCGGCGCCGACGACCAGCGCTCGCTGGTGCGTTCCGCTCTTGATGAACGCGTCCGCCGTGGCGAGCGCATAGACGAACCCGCTGCACACCGCCTGCACATCGAAGGCGGCGCAACCCTTGATGCCGAGCTTCGCCTGCAGCAGGCAGGCGGTGCTCGGGAACACATAGTCCGGCGTCGAAGTCGCGAGCACGATCAGGTCGATATCGCCCGCCCGCGTGTCGGCGGCTTGCAGCGCGCGGCGGCTTGCTTCGAGCGCGAGGTCGCTCGAGGTCTGCGATCGCTCCGCGATATGCCGCTGCACGATGCCCGTGCGGGTGCGGATCCACTCATCGCTCGTGTCGAGGCGCGCGGCGAACTCCTGGTTGGTCATCACGCGCGGCGGCAGGTAACTGCCGGTGCCGACAATGCGCGAATAGATCATGACGCGGAAGCCGGCGCGGCGGCCGGCATGGCGAGCTCGGCCATGCGCCCGGCGATGCGCTGGGGCACGTTGTTCCTGACCTCGTCCAGCGCGCGCTCGAGCGCGTAGCCGAAGGCGCGCCGGTCGGCGGCGCCGTGGCTCTTGATGACGATGCCGCGCAGGCCGAGCAGGCTCGCGCCGTTGTACTTGGCGGGATCCATGCGCACGCGCAGCGCGTCGATCACCGGCGTGGCGAGCAGCGCGCTGAACCTGTTCCAGGCGCTGCGCCTGAACTCCTCGCGCAAGAAGCTCACGATCATGCGTGCCACGCCCTCGGAGGCCTTGAGGAGCGCGTTGCCGACGAAGCCGTCGCACACCACCACGTCGGTCGTCCCCTTATAGATATCGTCGCCTTCGACATTGCCGTAAAAGTTGAGCCCGCTCGCGCGCAGCAGCTCCGCCGCGCGCTTCACCGTCTCGTTGCCCTTGATGTCTTCTACGCCGATGTTGAGCAGTCCCACCGTCGGCCGCTCGCGATGCTCGACCGCCGCCACCAGCATCGCGCCCATCACGCCGAACTGCATCAGCTGCTCGGGCGTGCAATCGACGTTGGCGCCGAGGTCCAGCACGTAGGTGAAGCCACCCTTCATATTCGGCAGCACGGTCGCGATCGCCGGCCGATCGATCCCCGGAATCGTCTTCAGCACGAAGCGCGAGACTGCCATCAGCGCCCCCGTATTGCCTGCACTCACGCAGGCATGCGCCTCGCCATTTTTCACCAGGTTGACGGCAACGCGCATCGACGAATCCTTCTTGTAGCGCAGTGCGAGTGCCGGCGGCTCGTCCATGCCGACCACCTCGGTCGCCGCGTGCACGCGCAGGCGCACGCCGGGCCGCGCGCCGTGCGCTCGCAGTTCGGACTCGACCGCGTCGCGCACGCCGACCAGCACGATGTCGGCATCGGCAACACGGGCCTGGAACTCGAGCGCCGCGGGCACCGTCACATGGGGGCCGTGATCGCCGCCCATGCAGTCGACCGCGAGGGTGACCAGCGGGCTTACTCGCCTTTCGCGCGGACCACCTTCTTGCCGCGATAGAAGCCGGTCGGGCTCACGTGATGGCGCAGGTGCGTCTCGCCGCTGGTGGGCTCGATCGCCACCGCGGGCGTGCTCAGATGATCATGCGAGCGGTGCATGCCGCGTCGCGACGGCGATTTCTTGTTCTGCTGGACTGCCATGTTCTAGCTCCTTTTGTAATCAGTGCTTGCGCTGCATCATGCCGCGCAGGCCGGCAAACGGCGAGCTCCCCTTGCGGTCGCTGCCCTCCCGCCGCGCCTCGCAGCCTTCGTGGCGCGGCGCGTAGGGCAACGCGAGGATCAGCTCGTCCTCGACCAGCGCACGCACATCCATCTCCTTCGCTGCCACCACGCGATCCGGGCTGTCGACGTCAAGCGGCTCGGCGTCGATTTCCTCCTGCGAGCCCGCCAGCACCAGCAGCGCCTGCTCGCTCACCTCGTAGGCGAGCGGCGCAAGGCAGCGCTGGCAGCGCAACTGCAACGTGGCGTGCACGCGAAGCTCGAGGCTCGGGCGGCCGCGCTCGTCGCGCACGCCGCGCACGGCATAGCGCACGTCGCCGGCGTCGGACGCGAGCACATCCTGGAGTCGCGGGAAGCTGCTGAGGGGCAGCGTTCCTTCCTGCGTCGCGCCGGCCGTCGCGAACTCAAAACCGTCAATGACCGGCTGATGCGACATGAAGCGGCGGATGATATCATCGTTTCCCCCGCTAAAACAATGTGATGGCTCAGCCGCGGCGGCTCGTCCTCGCCTCCACCTCCGCTTACCGCAAAGCGCTGCTCGAGCGCCTCGCGCTCGCGTTCGTCGTCGCTTCGCCGCAGGTCGACGAGCGGCCGCTGGGCGGCGAAGCGCCCGCTGATACCGCGCTCAGGCTCGCTGCGCTCAAGGCGCAATCGGTGCGCGCTGCGCATCGCGACGCGCTCATCATCGGCTCCGACCAGGTCGCTAGCAGCACGGGCCGGCTCCTTGGCAAGCCGGGCGATCACGCGAACGCCGCGCGGCAACTTCGCTCGCTCAGCGGCAAGAGCGCCGACTTCCATACCGCGGTTGCGCTGCTCGACGCCGCCAATGGCCGCATGCAGACAGAGCTCGTTGCCTGCCGCGTGCACTTCCGGCAGCTCGACGACGCACGCATCGAAAGCTATCTGCGCCGCGAGCAGCCCTTCGACTGCGCGGGGAGCGCCAAGGCCGAGGGACTCGGCATCGCGCTCATCGCGCGCATCGAAACGGACGACCCGACCTCGCTCATCGGCCTGCCGCTCATCGCGCTCAGCGCCATGCTCGAGCGCGCCGGCCTGCCGGTCATTTGAACCTCTACGCGATCCCGACGCCGCTCGGCGGCGCGCCTGAGCAATCATTGCCCGCTCCGGCGCTCGCCACCATTCGTACGCTGCGCGACTTCGTCGTAGAGAACGCGAAGTCCGCTCGCGCCTTTCTCGCCGCCGCCGGCTGCCAGCCGCGCGAGCTGGCAATCGCGGAGCTGAATCAGCACACGGCGGCAAGCGAAGTGCCGCGGTTGCTCGGCCCCCTGCGCGAAGGTCGGCCGCTCGGCCTGCTGTCGGAGGCGGGTTGCCCGGCGATCGCCGATCCGGGCGCGGCGCTCGTCGAGGCGGCGCACACCGCAGGCTTTCGCGTGGTGCCGCTCGTCGGGCCTTCGGCGATCACGCTTGCGCTCATGGCCTCGGGCCTCGAAGGGCAGCGCTTCGCTTTCTGCGGCTACCTGCCGCGCGAGCCCGCGGAGCGCAAGCGACGCATCAAGCAGCTTGAACAGCGCTCGCGCCGCGAGCACGAGACCGAGATCTTCATCGAGACGCCGTACCGCAACGATGCGCTGGTGGGCGCGCTCCTCGACGCGTGCGCGCCGGGGCCCCGCCTTTGCATCGCCGCCGATCTGACGCTGC
>DASQIG010000098.1:0-2958 GCA_035631735.1 Burkholderiales bacterium
GCGGTGACCTGGTGCTCTTCCATCGCCTCGAGCAGCGCCGATTGCGTCTTCGGCGTGGCGCGGTTCACTTCGTCCGCCAGGATCACCTGCGCAAAGATCGGGCCGGGATGGAACTTGAAGGCGCCGGTCTCGCGCTCGTAGATCGACACGCCGATGATGTCGGCGGGCAGCATGTCGCTGGTGAACTGGATGCGCTGGAACTGCAGCCCGAGCGAGCGTGCCAGCACGTGGGCCAAGGTGGTCTTGCCGACGCCGGGCAGGTCTTCGATGAGCAGATGCCCGCGCGCGAGCAGGCACGCGAGCGCGAGGCGCACCTGCTGCTCCTTGCCGAGGATGATGCCGCCGGCGGCTTCGATCGCGCGCTCGATCGGCCCCTGCAGCACGCTCGGCGGCGCTATTTCGGCTTTCTTAAGGAGCATGCGCGGCGATTGTACGCTATGAGATATGATGAATCGTGATGCGTACTGCACTCGTGACGCATGCCGAATGCCTCAGGCACGACATGGGCGCGCACCATCCCGAGCGGCCGGCGCGCCTGAGCGCGATCGAGGACCAGCTCATCGCTTCCGGCATCGCCGAGCACCTCGCGCGCTATGACGCGCCGCTTGCCACCGACGAGCAGCTCGAGCGCGTGCATCCGCGTGAATATGTGCGCGCGATCCGTGAAGTCGCTCCTGCCGAGGGCACGGTGCACCTCGATCCCGACACGGCGATGAGTCCGCACACGCTGCAGGCTGCGCTGCGCGCGGCGGGCGCGGGCGTCCTCGCTACCGATCTCGTGCTGAAGGGTGAGGCAAATTCCGCGTTCTGCCCGGTGCGGCCGCCGGGCCACCATGCGTGCATTGCGCGCGCCATGGGCTTTTGCATCTTCAACAATGTCGCGGTCGCCGCGCGCCACGCGGTCAGGGCGCACGGCCTGAAGCGCGTCGCGATCGTCGACTTCGACGTGCATCACGGCAACGGCACCGAGGACATCTTCTCGGACGACGAGCACGTGCTGATGGCTTCGATCTTCCAGCACCCGTTCTATCCGTACAGCGGCACCGAGGACCCGGCGCCGAACATGCACAACGTGCCGCTCGCCGCCGGCTCGGGCGGCAAGGAGCTGCGCCGCGCCGTCACCGAGGTGTGGCTGCCGGCGCTGGAGGAGTTCAAGCCGCAGCTCGTGTTTTTCTCCGCCGGCTTCGACGCGCATGTCGAGGACGACATGGCGATGCTGCGCTTCACCGACACCGACTACCGCTGGGTGACCGAGCAGGTGGCCGACGTCGCGCGCCGCCACGCGAGCGGCCGCATGGTGTCGCTGCTCGAGGGTGGCTACGCCTTAGGCGCCCTCGGACGCAGCGCCGTGCAGCACGTGCGCGTGCTCGCAGCCCTAAACGGCTGAATTCCGTACTAAGTACGTAATTTTTGGCAACACGCCTCGTCGCGCAGTCTCGCGGCGAAGCGGGCGGAAAATATTACGTACTTAGTACGGAATTCCGGCTCAGTAGCTCCGCTGCCGCTTCGTCGAATGCAGCCGCGCTGGCGATGCGCACGGCCGGCGCGTTTGCCAGCATGGGGAAGTTGCGCGTCGAGGAGCGCTGGTACGCAGGGTCGTAGTGCTCACGCAAGAGGTGCGCGACGAACTCGCGCCAGTCGCCCTTGGCGGCGAGCCCTTTCCATTGAGCGATCTTTTCCTTGCCGTGGAGCGCTGTGAGGCAGTCGAGCTGCGCCTCGAGCGCAGCGCGATCGGCGAGGAAGTGCCGATACTCGTCGAGGAGCAGCGTGACTCGTGTGTCGAGATCAGTCTGCAGCACGATGCAGGGCGACGCGCGCATGCGCGCCATCAGCGCTTCGGGCACCTGCAGCTCGCCGATCTTTTTCGACTCGCCTTCGACGTAGACCGGCCGGCGCCGGTCGAGCTTCTCGAGCTCGCCGAGGAGCTGGCTCTCGAACCACTTCTGCGTCGGCTGCGGCGCGCCCGGCAGGCCGCCGAGCACCGAGCCGCGATGCGCGGCGAGCGCCTCGAGGTCGAGCACCTGCGCGCCCGTACGTGAGAGCGCGGCGAGAAAGCGGCTCTTGCCGCTGCCCGTCGGACCATGCACGACGGTGAAATCCAGTTCCGCCGGGAGCGCTGTCAGCGTTTCAACTACCCAGCGCCTGTACGCGCGATAGCCGCCGGGCAGCGTCTCGGCTTGCCAGCCCACTTCGCGCAGGATGTGCGCCATCGCGCCCGAGCGCTTGCCGCCGCGCCAGCAATACACCAAGGGTTTCCAGGCCGGCGGGCGGTCCTTAAATATGGATTCGATGTGGCGCGAAACGTTCTTCGCGATGAGCGCGGCGCCGAGCTTCTTCGCCTCGAACGGCGACACCTGCTTGTAGAGCGTGCCGACCTCGGCACGCTCCATGTCATTGAGCACCGGCGCAGAAACCGCGCCGGGAATGTGGTCGTGCGCGTATTCCGCGGGGGTGCGCGCATCGATGACCGTGTCGTAGTTCTTGATATTCACCGGGGCCTAATATAACGTCGCAGGTCCCGATGTTCCTCCTCCAACGCCTCATCTCCGCAAGTTGCCGTTCGCTTGCCACGATGATCGGCTGCGCGCTAACGCGCGGCCGTCGCGGGCGCGGCGGGCAATCGGGAAGTCCCGACGACGCGGCAGCGACTTGCCCACCGGTCGCGCTCCGCCGCGCTTTCTCCCCAGGAGCGATCCCATGAACCGCAGAAATTTCCTGAAGTCGAGCACCGCAGCAGCGTTGGCGCAATACGTGCCGCTGAGCATGGCGAGCACGGCGGGCTGGCGCACCTTCGAGGCGCTGACGCGCGTCGAGATCAGGGATGCCTTCGGCATTGCGCGCGCCTGGGTGCCGCTGCCGCTCGAGGTGGACAACGAGTGGCAGAAGACGCTGGGCAATTCCTGGTCGGGCAACGCCTCGCGCGCCGAGGTGATGCACGACGGCAAGTACGGCCTCGCC
>DASQIG010000099.1:0-5195 GCA_035631735.1 Burkholderiales bacterium
GTGCGCCTCGCCCGCGGAGCGGACCGTGAGGCAATGCTGAGCGCCATCCAGGCGCTTCTCCCGCCCGGCGTCTATGCCGCGCCAGTGGAGACGCTCGAGCAGGCGAGTGCCTATCCCTCGCGCGCGTACCGGGTGAACCTCAACGTGCTGGCGCTGGTTGCGCTCTTCACCGGCGGTTTTCTAGTCTTCTCCGCCCAGGCGCTCGAGACCGCCCGCCGCCGCGCCGAGCACGCGCTCCTGCGGGTGCTCGGCCTCGAACGGCGCGGCATCGCGCGGCTCGTGCTGATCGAAGCCGCGGTGCTCGGCGCGGTCGGCGCTGCGCTCGGCCTGGCGCTCGGCTACGCGCTCGCGCTGCTCGCGGTGCGCACCTGGGGTGCCGATCTTGGCGCCGGCATGTTCCGCGGCGTGAGCGCTCATCTCGCCATGTCGTTGCCGGGCGCCATCTTCTATTTCGCCGGCGGCGTCGCAGTGGCTGTTCTCGGCGCGCTGTTCCCGGCGCTCGAGGCCGCGCGCACGCCGCCCGCCCGCGCGCTGAAGGCGGGCGACGAGCTCGCCATGCTCAACCGGGCGCCGGCCGCGCCGGGCATCGCGCTGCTCATTTGCGGCGCGCTGCTCGCGCAGCTCGGTCCGGTGCGCGGCCTGCCGCTCTATGGCTATGCCGCCATTGCGTGTCTGCTCGTCGGCTCGGTAGCGCTCATGCCGCGCGTGTCGCGCACCGTGTTCGACGCGCTGCCGCTGCCGCGCACCCCGGGCCTCGCGCTCGCGCTTGCCCAGCTGCGCGCGGCGCCCGGCCAGGCGGCGGTGAGTCTGGCGGCGATCGTCGCGAGCTTCTCGCTCATGGCGGCAATGGCGATCATGGTGGCGTCGTTCCGCCAGTCGGTGGACGACTGGCTCGAAACCGTGCTGCCCGCTGACGTCTACTTTCGCACCACGCATGCCGGCGATACCGGCGTGCTCGAGGCGGCATTCGTCGCGCGCGTGCGCTCGCTGCCGCAGGTCGCGCGCATCGACTTCCTGCGCAGCGGCCGCGTGATCCTCGATCCGGCGCGCCCGCCGCTCGTGCTGATCGCGCGCGACCGGGCGGCGCTCGCCTTTCCGTTGGTCGCCAAGCTGCCGAGCGTTCCATCCCCGGCGATCTGGGTGAGCGAGGCAGTGCGCGACATCTACGGCTATCGGCCGGGCGACGTGGTAGAGCTGCCGCTCTTCGGCCATAACTACCGGCTGCCGGTGGCCGGCGTGTTTCGCGACTATGCGCGTCAGCACGGCGCCATCCTCATCGACCGCTCGCAGTACGCGGCATTGACCGGCGACGAGCGGGTCAACGATGCCGCCGTGTGGCTAGCGCCGGGCGCGAGCCGTGCGGAGCTGATGCAGGCGCTGCGCGAGCTGCCGGGCGGCACCGAGCTCGACATCGCCGACTCGGGCGAGATCCGCGAGGTGTCGCTGCGCATCTTCGATCGCAGCTTCGCGGTCACCTATGCGCTGGAAGCCGTCGCCGTCCTGGTCGGCTTGTTCGGCCTATCGTCGAGCCTCGGCGCGGTGGTGCTCGCGCGGCGGCGGGAGTTCGGCATGCTGCGCCACCTGGGGCTCACGCGCGCGCAGATCCGCTCCATGCTCGCCGCGGAAGGCGCGCTGCTCGCCGCGCTCGGCGCTGCGGCCGGGCTCGCCTGCGGCACCGCGATAAGCCTGGTGCTCGTCTACGTGGTGAACCGGCAGTCGTTCAACTGGACGATCGATTTTCACCCGCCCTATGCGCTCCTCGGCGCGCTCATCGCGATTCTCATCGGTCTCGCGGTGGTCACCGCCATCATCTCGGGGCGCGAGGCGATGGGAATCGGCCCGGTGCGCGCGGTGCGGGAGGACTGGTGAAGCGACGCCGTTTCCTTGCCGGCGCTTTGCTGCCGCTCAGCGCCTGGGCGGCAAAAGTGCAATACCCGGCCGTCACCCCGCGCGCGCTCGTCTTCCCGCGCGACTACGGCGCGCATCCCGCCTTTCGCACCGAATGGTGGTACCTCACGGGCTGGCTCGATACGCAAATGCGCGGCCCGCTGGGGTTCCAGCTCACGTTCTTCCGCGCGCGGCCGGAAGAGCAGAGCGACAACCCGAGCACCTTCAACCCCCGCCAGGTCCTCTTCGCGCATGCCGCGCTTTCCGACCCGCGGCGCGGGCACCTCCTGCATGACCAGCTCGCGGCGCGTGCCGGTCACGAGCTCGCGGAAGCCGAAACCGGACGCACCGCCGTGTGGCTGGACGATTGGTCGCTCGTCCTCGACGGCGAGCGCTATCGCGCGAAGGTCGCTGCGCGCGATTTCGCTTTCGATCTCGTGCTGCGCGCAGGCGGCGCACCGGTGCTCCAGGGGCAGAACGGCTACAGCCGCAAGGGCTACCGGCCGGGGGAGGCGAGCTACTACTACAGCCAGCCGCGGCTCGCGGTCGACGGCAAGGTCGACGGCCAGGACGTGAGCGGCACGGCGTGGCTCGATCACGAGTGGTCGAGCGCCTATCTCGCCCCCGAAGCCGCCGGCTGGGACTGGGCCGGCATCAACCTGCACAACGGCCAGTCGCTGATGGCGTTCCAGATGCGCGCCAAGACGGGCGGCATCCATTACGCGCCGCCGGGCGTGACGATGCGCCCGCTGCGCTGGTGGAAGTCGCCGCGCACCGGCGTCGCCTATCCGGTATCGATGGAAGTGAACGGCCTGCGCCTCGAGCCGCTGATGGACGACCAGGAGCTCGACGCGCGCGCGAGCGTCGGCACCCTCTACTGGGAGGGCGCAGTGCGGGCCTACCACGGCGCGACGGAAGCCGGGCGCGGGTATCTCGAGCTCACCGGCTACTGGCAGCCGATGAAGCTGTGAACACGCCGGCGAGGATCAACGCCATGCCGGCGAAGTGGAACCAGTGCGGATATTCGCCGAGGAATAGCATCGACAAGAGGACGCCGAACGCGGGCATCAGATGCAGCGTCACGCCCGCGCGCGCGGCGCCCAGGCGCGCCACCACGTAGCTCCATCCCGCGTAAGCGAGGAGCAGCGAGCCGATCGCCGAGTAAACGATGGCGAGCGCTCCCGGCTTGCTGAGCGCGAGCCGCGCGCCGGTCGCAGCTTCCCAAACGAGCCAGGGCGTCATGAACAGCGCGCCGAAGGCGCACACCATGCAGAGCAGCTCGATCACTTCCAGCGGCTCGCGCCGCACGCGCAGCAGCACCGTATAGCCGGCCCACAACATCATCGAGGCGATCGCCATCAGGTCGCCCCGGTTGAAGGAGAGCCGCTCGGGATGGCCTTGCGTCGCGATGAGGAACACGCCGGCGAACGAGATCGCGACGCCGCCCCACTGGCGCGCCACGATGCGCTCGCCGAGCGCCGCGGTGAGGAGCAGGATGAAGATCGGCGTGGTAGAGAGATAGAGGATGCCGCTCGCCGCGGTTGTGTAGTGCAGCCCGAGCCATTGCAGGCCAAGATGCGGGCCGCCGCCGGTGATGCCGAGCGCAGCGAGCACCAGCCACTCGCGCCGGCCGAGCGCGGGCAGCTTCGCGGCGAGGCCGCGCCGCGCGAACGGCGCGAGGATCGCGAGCACGACGATGAGCCGACCGACCGTAGCGAGGCCGGGCGAGATCTGGGCGCGCACCGCGCGCGCGACGATCCAGTTCCCCGACCACAGGAGCAGCGTCGCGACGAGCACCAGCCAGGTCCGCAAGCGCATGAAGGCGCGGATTATCGCGTGCTAAATTCGGCGCATGCCTTTCGCGACTGCGGCGGGCCGCCAGCTCGCTTACGAGTGGGTAGGCGAGGAGCGCGCCGGCAAGCCGACGCTCGTTTTCCTGCACGAGGGGCTCGGCTCCATCGGGCAGTGGCGCGACTTTCCGGCAAGAGTGGCCGCGGCAACCGGCTGCCGCGCGCTGGTCTACGACCGCTACGGCTATGGGCAGTCCGACGTGCTCACGGAGCCGCGCCGCACCGTGCGGTTCATGCACGACGAGGCGCTGCAGGCGCTGCCGCAGTTGCTGGCATCGCTAGGTGTCGAAGCACCGGTGCTGATTGGCCATTCCGACGGCGCCTCGATCGCGCTGATCCATGCGGGCGCGGGCCACGCGGTGCGCGGCGTCGTCGCCATGGCGCCGCACGTTTTCATCGAGCCGCTGTGCCTCACGTCGATCGCCAACGCCGCGCACGCGTTCGAGAACACCGATCTCGGGCAGAAGCTCGGCCGCTATCACCGCGATGCGCGCAAGACCTTCTACGGCTGGGCCGACGTATGGCTCGATCCGGACTTCAAGAGCTGGGATATCCGCGACGAGTACCTGCCGCAGATCCGTTGCCCAGTGCTCGCGATGCAGGGCTACGACGATGAGTACGGCACGATGGCGCAGCTCGACGAGCTCGCAGGGCGCGTGAAGGACTGCGAGCTGCTCAAACTAAAGGACTGCGGCCACGCGCCGTTTCGCGAGCAGCCGGAAAAGACTTTGGAAGCGGTAGTCCGCTTCGTACGGAATTCCGATCCAGGGTCGTAATTGCTCGGACACACAGCGGCTGCCCGTCAGGATAATTACGACCCTGGATCGGAATTATTGGGCGTACTTGATGCCGCGCCGGTCGAGCATCCGCAGCAGCGCCGGCCAATCCTTGTGCGCCGCCGGCCGCATCGGCCGCTGCAGCGACGCGGTGGACTTGTCGGCCGCGTCCTGCGACATGAGTTGCACGTTGTGCATGCCGCCGGCGAGTGCGTCGACCTGGATCTGGCAGGCGCAATCGAGGTAGTACATGATCTCGAAAGCCTCGCGCACCGTCTCGCCGAGCGCCAGCACGCCGTGGTTGCGCAGGATCATCGCCTTCGATTTCTTGCCGAGATCGCGCGCCATGCGCTCCTGCTCATCCTTGTAGAGCGCGACGCCCTCGTAGTCGTGATAGGTGACCTCGGCCTGCACACGCATTGCGTGCTGGCTGATCGCCAGCAGGCCGCACTTCATCGCCGACACGGCCACCGCGGCGCGCGTATGCGTGTGGATCACACAATTGATCTCCGGGCGTGCGCGGTGCATGCAGCTATGGATGATGAACCTCGCCTCGTTCACGCCCATGCCGACCGGGTCGTCCTTGATCTTGCCCTCCCAGTCGACCTTCACGAGACTCGACGCGGTAATCTCGTCGAACATCAGCCCATACGGGTTGAGCAGGAAGTCCTCCGTCCCGGGG
>DASQIG010000100.1:0-6202 GCA_035631735.1 Burkholderiales bacterium
GCGCCGGCCGACGGTGAACCCCGTGGCGAAGCCGCTCCTCGAAGTGCATCTGTTCGACTGGGACGGCGACCTGTACGGGCGGCGGCTGCGCGTGCGCTTCCTGCGAAAGCTGCGCGACGAGGCGAAATTCGACGACCTGGCAGCGCTGCGCCGGGCGATGGCGCAGGACGCCGAGCAGGCGCGCCAGTACTTTGCGAGACATGGCTGATTACAAGGACACGCTGAATCTCCCGGAAACGCCGTTCCCGATGCGCGGCGATCTCGCCAGGCGCGAGCCGCAATGGGTGAAGGATGGGCAGGAGAAGGGCGTCTATCGTCGGCTGCGCGAGATCGCCAGGGGCCGGCCGCGCTTCATCCTGCACGACGGGCCGCCTTACGCGAGCGGCGATATCCACATCGGCACGGCGATGAACAAGATCCTGAAGGACATCATCGTCAAGTCGAAGACGCTCGCCGGCTACGACGCGCCTTACGTGCCCGGCTGGGACTGCCACGGCATGCCGATCGAGGTGCAGATCGAGAAGAAATACGGCAAGAACCTGCCGCCGCAGGAGACGCAGCGCCTGTGCCGCGCCTTTGCCGCCGAGCAGATCGCGCGGCACAAGAAGGACTTCCAGCGCCTGGGCGTGCTCGGCGACTGGGAGCATCCCTATCTGACGATGGATCCGCGCACCGAGGCGAACGAGATCCGCGTGCTCGGCAAGATCCTCGCCAACGGCTACCTCTATCGGGGGCTGAAGCCCGTCAACTGGTGCTTCGATTGCGGCTCGGCACTCGCCGAGGCGGAAATCGAGTACGAAGAGCGCAAGGATCCGGCGATCGACGTCGGGTTTCCCTTTACGGAGCGCGACAAACTGTCGAAGGCTTTCGGCGTCAAGGTGGACAAGCCCGGATTCGCGGTCATCTGGACGACGACACCATGGACGCTGCCGGGTAACCAGGCGCTGAACGTGCATCCCGAGCTCACCTACAACCTGGTGGACACACCAAAGGGCCTGCTCATCCTCGCTGCTAAGCTGCAGGAAACTTGTCTCAAGCGCTACCGTCTGGAAGGCCGCACGCTTGGCTCATGCAAGGGCGCGGCGCTCGAGCACATCGCCTTCCAGCATCCTTTCTACGAGCGCCGCGCGCCGATGTATCTCGCCGACTACGTCACGCTCGACACCGGCACCGGCATCGTGCATTCGGCGCCGGCGTACGGCGTCGAGGACTTCGAGACGTGCCGTCGCTACGGCCTGAAGGACGACGAGATCCTCACGCCGGTGACGGGAGATGGCAGGTTCGCACCGTCGCTGCCGCTCTTCGGCGGGCTATCGATCTGGGACGCCAACCCAAAGATCATCGCCGAGCTGGAAAAGCGCGGCGCGCTGCTGCACAAGGAAACCTACGTGCACAGCTACATGCACTGCTGGCGCCACAAGACCCCGGTGATCCTGCGCGCCACCACGCAATGGTTCGCGGCGATGGATAAACCGGTGAGGGGAGAAAGCCTGCGCACCACCGCGCTGCGCGGCATCGAGGCGACCGAGTTCTTTCCCTCCTGGGGCAAGGCGCGGCTGCACGGCATGATCGCCAACCGGCCCGACTGGACGCTCTCGCGTCAGCGGCAATGGGGCGTGCCGATGCCGTTTTTCCTGCATCGCGAGACCGGCGCGCTGCATCCGCGCACGCCGCAGCTGCTCGAACAGGTCGCGCAGCGCGTGGAGCAGGGCGGTATCGAGGCCTGGCAAACGACCACTGCCGAGGAGCTGCTCGGCCCCGAGGCGGCACAGTACGAGAAGAGCCGCGACACGCTCGACGTCTGGTTCGACTCGGGCTCGACGCACTTCACCGTGATGCGCGGCTCGCACCGCGCCGAGACCGGCTTTCCGGCGGATCTCTATCTCGAGGGCTCGGACCAGCATCGCGGCTGGTTCCATTCGTCGCTGCTCGTCTCCTGCATGCTGGACGGCGTGCCGCCCTACAAGGCGCTCCTTACGCACGGCTTCGTGGTCGATGGCGCGGGCCGCAAGATGTCGAAGTCGCTCGGCAATGTCGTCGTGCCGCAACAGGTATCGAACACGCTCGGCGCCGAGGTCCTGCGGCTGTGGGCGGCGGTGACCGACTATTCGGGCGAGCTGTTCATCTCCGAGGAGATCCTCAAGCGCGTGGTGGAAACCTACCGGCGCATGCGCAACACGCTGCGCTTCCTGCTCGCGAATACGTCGGACTTCGATTTCTCGCGCCACGCAGTGGCGGTGCACGACATCGTGGAGATCGACCGCTATGCGCTCGCCATGACCGCCGATATGCAGAAGGCGGTCACTGCGGACTACGAGCGCTACCAGTTCCACCTGGTGGCGCAGCGGCTGCAGTCGTTCTGCTCCGAGGACCTGGGCGCCTTCTTCGTCGACATCCTCAAGGACCGGCTCTACACCTGCAAGGCCGACTCGGCGGCGCGCCGCTCGGCGCAGACCGCGCTGCATCACATCACACATAGCCTCGTGCGGCTGATGGCGCCGATCCTGTCCTTCACTGCCGAGGAGCTGTGGCAGGCCTTTACCGGCAAGGGCGACGACAGCGTCTTTTTCCATACCTGGCACGAGCTGCCGCAGCCGGCGGACGCGGTCGAGCTGATGGCGAAGTGGGCGCGGCTGCGCGAGCTGCGAAACCCCGTGCGCAAGGAAATCGAGACGCTGCGCGCCGCGGGCAAGGTCGGCTCGTCGCTGCAGGCGGAGGTGGATTTCTACGCCGACGGCGCGGACTACGAGGTGCTCGCGAGCCTCGGCGACGACCTGAAGTTCGTGATGCTGACCTCCGCGGCGCGCGTGCACCGCGCGCGCGAGCTGCGCGTGGAAGTTGCACCCAGCGGACACCGCAAGTGCGAGCGCTGCTGGCACTACCGTGCCGACGTGAACGAAGAAGCGCTCTGCGGGCGCTGCCAGCTCAACCTCTACGGTCCGGGAGAGACCCGGCGGCATGCCTAGCGCCTGGCGCTGGTTCGCGCTCGCGGCGGCGGTCGTCGTGGCCGACCAGGCGACGAAGGCGATGGTGCTCGGCCGTTTCACGTTCGGCGAGCGGCTCGAGGTGACGGGCTTCTTCAACCTGGTGCTGGTCTACAACAAGGGCGCTGCATTCAGCTTCCTGTCGGATGCGGCCGGCTGGCAGACGCCACTGCTCATCGGCTTCGCGCTGGTAGCGATCGGCATCCTCGGCACGCTCATCCTGCGCTCGCCGCGACGCCGGCTGCTCTGCACCGGACTCGCGCTGATCCTCGGCGGCGCGCTCGGCAATCTGATCGACCGTTTCCGCTATGGGCAGGTGGTCGACTTCCTCGACCTGCATGCTGCCGGCTGGCACTGGCCGGCGTTCAATGTGGCCGATTCGGCGATCACGATCGGTGCGCTGCTGCTCATTCTGGAAGGCTTCGTGCACCATGAAGGGCGAGCTCGCGCTGCTTCTTAAAGCGCTGGCTTTCGCCGCGCACAAGCATCGCGACCAGCGACGCAAGGACGCCGAGGCGTCGCCGTACATCAATCACCCGATCGCGCTCGCCGACGTGCTGGTGAACGAGGGCGGGGTGACCGACGTCGAGGTGCTGAGCGCAGCGCTGCTGCACGACACCGTGGAAGATACCGCGACGACCCACGAGGAGCTGGTCGACGCGTTCGGCTCGCGCATCGCGCGCATCGTGGCGGAGGTGACCGATGATAAGCGCCTGCCGAAGGAAGAGCGCAAGCGCCTGCAGGTCGAGCACGCACCGACGCTCAGTCGCGAGGCGCGGCTGGTGAAGCTCGCCGACAAGCTCTGCAACCTGCGCGACGTGGCCGAGCGGCCGCCGGCGAAATGGGATCTCGCCCGGCGGCGCGAGTACTTCGACTGGGCGAAGCGCGTGGTCGACGGCATGCGCGGCACGCACGCGCGGCTCGAAGCCGCGTTCGACGCCGCCTACGTCAGGAAGCCCGACGAGCGGGCGGTAAAATAGCGCGATGGACGTTTTGCTCGCCAATCCGCGTGGCTTCTGCGCCGGCGTCGAACGGGCGATCGAGATCGTGGAGCGCGCGCTCGAGCTGCACGGCGCGCCGATCTACGTGCGCCACGAGATCGTGCACAACCGCTCCGTGGTCGAGCGCCTGCGCTCGAAAGGCGCGGTGTTCGTGGAGGAGCTCGACGAAGTGCCCGCCGGCAGCATCGTCATCTTCAGCGCGCACGGCGTGCCGAAGGCGGTGCAGGCGCAGGCCGACCGGCGCGGCCTCAAGGTGTTCGACGCGACCTGCCCGCTCGTCACCAAGGTGCACATCGAAGTGATGAAGATGCTGCGCGAGGGCCACGAGATCGTGATGATCGGCCACCGCGGCCATCCCGAGGCCGAGGGCACGATGGGGCAGGCGGCGAGCGGCATGCACCTCGTCGAGACGCTGGCGGATGTCGCGGCGCTCGAGGTGCGCTCGCCGCAGAAGCTCGCCTACGTCACGCAGACCACGCTTTCGGTCGACGATGCCCGCGCCATGGTCGAGGCGCTGAAGGCGCGCTTCCCGACGATCCGCGGGCCGAAGCAGGACGACATCTGCTACGCCACGCAGAACCGCCAGGATGCGGTCAAGCTGATGGCGCCGCAATGCGATGTCGTCATCGTCGTCGGCTCGCCGAACAGCTCGAATTCCAACCGCTTGCGCGAAGTTGCCGAAAACATGGGCGCGCAGGCCTACATGGTGGACACCGCCGCCGACCTGCGGCCCGAATGGGTGGCCGGCAAGCGCCGCGTCGGCGTGACGGCCGGGGCATCGGCGCCGGAAGTGCTGGTGAACGAGGTGATTGCGCGGCTGAAGGCGTTCGGCGCGCAGCACGTGCGCTCGCTCGACGGCATCATCGAGCGCGTGCAGTTCACGCTGCCACGCGAGCTAGCGGCCCGCGCTCGGTAAAGCAAGCCTAGCCAGGCGGCTTCGACTTCATTGCGCACGCCTGCCGCGCCGAGCGGTGGTCGCGGACGGTCCGTAGCGCAGTTCGATCAGCATTTCGCTGTTCACCGCGACGCCGTCTTTCCGTGCGGGAACGAAACGCGCCTGACGAAAAGGAAGCAGCAGGCTGGGTCCGAAGGTGTGGTAAGGCTCGGCTCTGACGATCACCACGTTGTCCACCCTGCCGGTCGAATTTATGTAAAGCCGCAGCACGACGATGCCCTGTTCTGTCCCTGTGATGTCGGGATTGGCTGGCTGAATCGGCGAGAGGGGGACGGCGCGCGAATCGACCTCTGCGGCACGGTAATAGGCGTTGTCGACAGCGCTCGCTTGGCGCAAGCCGGCGCGTGCCGGCTCGCGCCCCAACGTGACGTTCAGCACTGCCGCTGAGCTGCTATCGGCGAGATAGTCCCCTTGCCGCACACGGCTCAGCATCGAGTCGGCCGTGCCCATCGCCGTGGCGTGCAGGGCACAGGAGGCGAGAGTGCACGTTACAAGACGCGCTCTCGGCTGCATTTACCAGCAATCGCGCAGCGTCTTGCCGGTAGTGGTGGTGAAGCCTTTCGTTCCGGTGCTGGTGAGCGTCAGCGGGCCGCAATCCGGGTCGCTGAATCCGCCCTGGGGCGTAGCGGTCAAGGTGTACCCGGTAGCGATGGTGCCGAGCGCCGCGGCGGTAACGGTGTACGCGCTTCCCGGGTCGTTGTTATCGCCTGAGTACACCGTCGTGCCGGCCGCCAGGCCGAATAAGGGAGCCAAGTCCGCGACATAGGTCTGGTTGTCGGTGTACCAGCGTTCCTGACGTTGTACTGCGGCGAGGAGCTTCGTCCTCGCTTCCGCTCGTTTCCCTTTACGGACCTGATTCGTGTACGCGGGATAGGCGACCGCCGCCAGTATCGCGACGATCGCCACGGTGATCATCAGTTCGATCAGCGTGAATCCCCCGGCTCTTTGGCCACGTGGTCGCATGTGCATTCTCCAGTTCAGTTCGAAAGCAGCTCACGCCACGTAATGCGACGCGAAGCGCGGGCGCCGGTCGGCGTGGAGCCGGGCGCGTTCTCGAGGACTGCCTGCAACCCGCCGGACGAGCCCGAGAGCACCTTCACTTCTTTGCCCGGCTGCGCGGCGATGACCGTCGGCTGCGGCACGATGCCGATCGTCGATCCGAGGCCGGTCACGGCGATCGCTACGCCGCCGTAGGTGACGAAATCGGACGAGCTGAAGTTGTTGTCACCGTTGATGTCGAATGGCGAGAACGTGAGCCGGCT
>DASQIG010000101.1:0-1851 GCA_035631735.1 Burkholderiales bacterium
AGCCCGGTGACCGCACGCGGCGACAAGGGGCTGCTGGTGATGTTCATCTGCAACCACTGCCCGTACGTCAAGGCGGTGCTCGATCGCATGATCCGCGACTGCGGTGAGCTCGCACCGCTCGGCGTCGGCTCCATCGCCGTCATGCCGAACGATCCCACGGATTATCCGGAGGACTCGTTCGACAACATGAGGCGCATCGCTGCGCAGAAGCGCTTCCCCTTCCCGTACGTCATCGACGAGACGCAGGACGTGGCGCGCGCCTACGGCGTCGTGTGCACGCCGGAGTTCTACGGGTTCAACGCCGCGCTAGACCTGCAATACCATGGCCGGCTCGACGCCTCGCGGCGCGAAACCGTGCCGAACGCGCGGCGCGAGCTTTACGACGCCATGGTGCAGGTCGCCGCCACGGGTGCCGGACCGAAGGAGCAGCATCCTTCGGTCGGCTGCTCGATCAAGTGGCGGAGCTAATCAGCCGCCGCACGCCGCGCCACACGAGCCGCACCAGAAACACCGCCGCGATCAGGCAGGCGGCGAGCAGCACCAAGAAAGCGAGCGGATGTGCGATCGCGAGCCACAGGCCGAGCGGCACGAGCGCGTCCTCGGCAAGCGATGCCCCCCAGTTCGAGAACGGCTCGGGTGCCGCCGAGGATCGCCGCCGCGACCATCACGGCGTTGCTCGAGTCGCCGAACGCCAGCGCCGCGAGCGCGGCGCCGGCGGGGATGCGGATGAAGCTGTGCAGCGCGTCCCAGGCGCTGTCCAGCCCCGGAAGCTTGTCGGCGCCGAACTCGACCAGCGTCATGAAGCGGGCAGCTCGACCCACCCCATCGCACCCGCGAGTCCCACGGCGAAGATCACCGCGTACGCCCGCAGTCCGGCGCCCCAGGCGAGCGCCAGCGCGATCGCGAGCTCGGGGAGGCTCATCTACATCGTCGCGCCCAGCATCCAGGGCGCGAACTCGTCCTCGCCGTAGCCGAACTCCTCGCTCTTCGTCTTGCGGCCCGACGCGGTTTCCAATATCAGCCGGAAGAAGCGCTCACCCGCTGCGGCGATCGTCTCGGTGCCGTCGATGATCGTGCCGCAGTTGAAGTCCATGTCGTCTTCCTGATGCACGAAGAGCGGCGTGTTGGTTGCGAGCTTGAGCGAGGGCGCCGGCTTGCAGCCGTACGCCGAGCCGCGGCCCGTGGTGAAGCAGATCAGGTTGGCGCCGCCCGCCACCTGGCCCGTGGCCGACACCGGGTCGTAGCCCGGCGTATCCATATAGACGAAGCCCTTTGCCGCCACCGGCTCGGCGTATTCGTAGACCGCGACCAGGTTGGTGGTGCCGCCTTTCGCGACGGCGCCGAGTGATTTTTCCAGTATGGTGGTGAGCCCACCCGCCTTGTTGCCTGGCGAGGGATTGTTGTTCATCTCGTTGCCGTTGCGCCGCGTGTAGTCCTCCCACCAGCGGATGCGCGCGATCAGCTTCTCGCCCACCTCGCGGCTCACCGCGCGCCGCGTCAGCAGGTGCTCGGCGCCATAGATCTCCGGTGTTTCCGACAGGATCGCGGTGCCGCCATGGCGCACGAGCAGATCGACCGCTGCGCCAAGCGCCGGGTTCGCGCTGATGCCGGAATAGCCGTCCGAGCCGCCGCATTGCAAGCCGAGCATGATGTGGCTCGCCGGCAGCTGCTCGCGCTTCACCTTGTTCGCCTCCGGCAGCATCTGTTTCACGCGCGCAATGCCGTTCTCCACGGCTTTGCGCGTACCACCCTTCTCCTGGATGGTGAAGGCGCCGAGCGTGGCGCTCTTCTTCAGGCCCTCGGCGGAGAGCAGCATGTTGATCTGGTTCGCCTCGCAGCCCAGGCCGACGA
>DASQIG010000102.1:0-6637 GCA_035631735.1 Burkholderiales bacterium
TTCGTCTTCGGCAACGAGACCGCGGGCCTCACCAACGATGAAGTGTTCGCTTGCCAGCACCTCGTGCACATTCCCGCGAATCCGGAGTTCAGCTCGCTCAATCTCGCCCAGGCGGTGCAGGTGGTGGCCTACGAGCTGCGCATGTGCGTGGATGTGGCGATGCCGTTCGCGCGCGTGGAAAAACGCGCCACGGTGGAGGATCTGGAAGGGCTGTACGCGCATCTGGAGGAGGCCGCGACCGCGAGCGGCTTCATGGCGCCCAACTCACGCCTGCGCGAGCGCTGGCGGCGGCTTTTCTCGCGCGTGCCGGCGCTCGAGCGCGAGGAGGTGAACATCCTGCGCGGGCTGCTGAAGGCGCTCATGCCGTCCAGGCATGGCAGCGATGAGCGGCCGGAATAGTTGATTAATTTAGTCGGGCACCCATAGAATCTCCGGATGTTCTCGCAACTGCGCGGCGATATCGCCTGCATCCTGGACCGCGACCCGGCGGCCCGCTCGACCTGGGAGATATTGACCTGCTATCCCGGCCTGCACGCGATCTATATCCACAAGCTCGCGCGCTGGTTCTGGCTGCACAAGCTGAAGTGGCTCGGGCGCTTCACTTCGCACCTCGGCCGCTGGCTGACCGGGATCGAGATCCATCCAGGCGCGAAGATCGGCTCCTGCGTGTTTATCGACCACGGCATGGGTGTCGTGATCGGCGAGACCGCCGAGGTCGGCGACGGCTGCACGATTTACCAAGGCGTGACGCTTGGCGGTACGTCGCTTTACCCGGGAACCAAGCGCCATCCCACACTGGGCGCAGGGGTGATCGTCGGCGCGGGCGCGAAAATCCTCGGCGGCTTCACCGTCGGTAACGGGGCGCGTGTCGGTGCGAACTCGGTGGTGGTGAAGGAAGTGCCGGTGGGCGCCACGGTAGTCGGCATCCCGGCGCGAGTGGTGGAGAGCAAGGAGGCCGAGCAGGCCGCGCGCTTCGCCGCCTACGCGGTGGTGCAGGAGCAGACCGATCCCTACGCCAAGGCAATCCAGCAGCTCGTCGAGCACTCCCACGAGCTCGAGCGGGCGCTGCGGGCGCTGCAGGCGCGCATGGCCGAAATGGAGCGCGACGCCGAGGCCTCCAGCCGCGATCTCCGGGCCGTCAAATAGCTGTTTTGCAAGTGAAACAAAGTCCGACTGTTTCTGTCGGATTAAGATATACTTGACCATGTTAATCGGGTATTCCCAGAGGCGCGCATGAAACTGACGACCAAGGGCAGGTTTGCGGTCACCGCGATGCTGGATCTGGCATTGCGCCAGAACCGTGGCCCGGTGACGCTCGCGGCGATCAGCGACCGCCAGCACATTTCGCTTTCGTATCTCGAGCAGCTTTTCGGCAAGCTGCGGCGCGCGAAGCTCGTCTCGAGCGTGCGTGGTCCCGGCGGCGGCTACAACCTCGCCCAGGGCCCGCACCAGATCACGGTGGCCGACATCGTCACCGCGGTCGATGAGCCGCTCGACGCCACGCAATGCGCCGGGAAAGAAAACTGCCACGAAGAGAAGCGCTGCATGACGCACGACCTGTGGGCGACGCTGAACGAGAAGATGTACGACTACCTCTCGTCGGTGACGCTTGCCGATCTCGTCACGCACCAGAGCGGCAAGCCCGTGGCCGTGATCAAGGATTTCCGCCAGCGCGAGGAGAAAGTCGCCGCATGAAGCTGCCGATCTACCTCGACTATTCCGCGACCACGCCGGTCGATCCGCGCGTGGCGCAGAAGATGATCCCGTTCCTCACGGAGTTCTTCGGCAACCCGGCGAGCCGCTCGCACGCGTTCGGCTGGAAGGCCGAAGAGGCAGTGGAAGAGGCGCGCGGCCACGTCGCGGCGCTGATCAACGCCGATCCGAAGGATATCGTCTGGACCTCCGGTGCGACGGAAGGAAACAATCTCGCGATCAAGGGCGCCGCGCAGTTCTACAAGACGAAGGGCAGACACCTCATCACCCAGCGCACCGAGCACAAGGCGGTGCTCGACACGTTCCGCGAGCTCGAGCGGCAGGGCTTCGAGGCGACCTACCTCGAGGTCGAGGAGAACGGGCTGGTCGACATCGAGAAGTTCAAGGCGGCGATCCGCCCGGACACCATCCTCGCGTCGATCATGATGGTGAACAACGAGATCGGCGTAATCCAGCCGGTGTGGGAGATCGCCGAGATCTGCAAGCAGAAGGGCATCATCTTCCACTGCGACGCAGTGCAGGGGGGCGGGCGGCTCGAGATCGACATGCAGAAGTTCAAGGCCGACCTCCTCACCATCACGGCCCATAAGATGTACGGGCCGAAGGGCATCGGCGCGCTCTACATCCGCCGCAAGCCCCGCGTGCGGCTGGAGGCGCAGATCCACGGCGGCGGGCACGAGCGCGGCTTTCGCTCAGGCACGCTGGCGACGCACCAGATCGTCGGCTTCGGCGAGGCGGCGCGCCTGGCGAAGCAGGAGATGGCCACCGACAACCAGCGCATTCGCGCGCTGCGCGACAAGCTCTGGAAGAGCATCAGGCAGATGGAGGAGGTCTACCTCAACGGCAGCATGGAGAAGCGGATCCCGCACAACTTGAACGTGTCGTTCAACTTCGTGGAAGGCGAGTCGCTCATCATGGCGGTGAAGGACATCGCGGTGTCCTCGGGCTCCGCGTGTACCTCCGCGTCGCTCGAGCCGTCGTACGTGCTGCGCGCGCTTGGGCGCAATGATGAGCTCGCGCACAGCTCGATCCGCTTCACGCTCGGCCGTTTCACGACCGAGGAAGAAGTGGACTATGCTGCGCAGCTCATCAAGCAGAAAGTGGCGAAGCTGCGCGAGCTCTCGCCGCTCTGGGAAATGCACAAGGAAGGCATCGACCTCAATACGGTGCAATGGGCAGCACACTAGGAGCTTTTTATGGCGTACAGCGACAAGGTCATTGACCACTACGAGAACCCGCGCAACGTGGGCTCGTTCGACAAGAGCGACGAGTCGGTTGGCACCGGCATGGTCGGTGCGCCCGCCTGCGGCGACGTGATGAAGCTGCAGATCAGGGTCGGCGCCGACGGCCGCATCGAGGATGCGCGCTTCAAGACCTACGGCTGCGGCTCGGCGATCGCCTCGAGCTCGCTCGTCACCGAATGGGTGAAAGGCAAGACGCTCGAGCAGGCGGCGTCGATCAAGAACACCCAGATCGCGCAGGAGCTCTCGCTGCCGCCGGTGAAGATCCATTGCTCGATCCTCGCCGAGGACGCGATCAAGGCGGCGGTCGCCGACTACAAGAAGAAGCACGGTTTCGACGCCGCGGCCGCGGCGCCCGCCCAGGAGAAAAAGGTCGCTTGATCACGCTCACCGAAAACGCGGCACGCCACGTCCAGTCCTACCTCGCCAGGCGCGGCAAGGGAGTCGGCCTGCGCGTGGGCGTGCGCACCTCCGGCTGCTCGGGCATGGCCTACAAGCTCGAGTTCGCCGATGCGGTAAACCCTGAGGACCATCAGTTCGAGAGCCACGGGGTAACGGTCATCGTCGATCCGAAGAGCCTCCCCTACTTGCAAGGCACGGAGCTCGACTACACGCGCGAAGGCCTGAACGAGGGCTTCAAGTTCCGCAACCCGAACGTGAAGGACGAGTGCGGTTGCGGGGAGAGTTTTAACGTCTAACACGGCGCGCGTGACGCGCGCCCCTTTTCCGGCGATGCAGAACCATTTCGACTTGTTCGGTCTGCAGCCCGCCTTCGCCGTGGATGAACAGCGCCTCGAGCGCGCCTATCGCGAAATCCAGTCGCGCGTGCATCCGGACCGCTACGCGCACGCCGGCGACGCCGAGCGGCGCGCGTCGCTGCAATGGACCACGCGCGTGAACGAGGCCTACCGCGCGCTCAAGAACCCGGTGCAGCGCGCGAGCCACATCCTCGAGCTGCAGGGCGTCGACGTCGCTTTCGAGACCAACACCGCGATGCCGCCCGATTTCCTCATGGCGCAAATGGCGCTGCGCGAGGCTCTCGAGGACGCCAGCGGCGCCAAGAACCTCGGCGCCCTCGACGCGCTGCAGAAACGCATCGACGCCGACAAGCGCGAGCTGCAGGAGCGCCTCGGGGAATCGATCGACCGCAAAAAAGACTACGCCGGCGCGGCGGATCTGGTGCGCGAGCTCAAGTTCCTGGAAAAAATGGAAGCGGAGATCGACGCCGCCTACGAGGCGATCGAATAAATGGAGCGGTTGAAGCCCCGCTAAAGGCATGGCGCTACTACAGATCTCCGAGCCGGGCCACGCGCCGGCACCGCACCAGCAGCGCCTCGCCGTCGGCATCGACCTCGGCACGACCAACTCGCTCGTCGCGACGGTGCGCAGCGGCGTCGCCACGGTGCTCCCGGATGCGCAGGGCAGGGCGCTGCTGCCGTCCATCGTCCGGTATTGCGCGGACGGACGCGTGGAGGTCGGCTACGCGGCGCAGGCGCATCAGGCCGTGGACCCCAAGAACACGATCGTCTCGGTGAAGCGGTTCATGGGCCGCGGCGTGAAGGACATCGATCACCTGCAGAACGCGCCCTACGACTTCGTCGATGCGCCGGGCATGCTGCAGATCCGCACTGCCACGGGCGTGAAAAGCCCGGTGGAGGTTTCGGCCGAGATCCTGCAGCCGCTGCGTGAGCGCGCCGAGGCGTCGCTCGGCGGGCCGCTCGCCGGCGCGGTGATCACGGTGCCGGCGTACTTCGACGACGCGCAGCGCCAGGCGACCAAGGACGCCGGGCGGCTCGCCGGGCTTAATGTGCTGCGCCTGCTCAACGAGCCCACGGCCGCGGCGATCGCCTATGGACTGGACAATGCGTCCGAGGGCGTGTTCGCGGTCTATGACCTGGGCGGGGGGACGTTCGACCTGTCGATCCTGAAGCTGTCGCGCGGCGTATTCGAGGTGGTGGCGACGAGCGGCGACTCGCTGCTCGGCGGCGACGACTTCGACCAGCGCGTGTTCTGCTGGGGGGTAGAGCAGGCGAAGCTTGCGCCGCTCTCGCCGCGCGACATGCGATTGCTGCTCGTGAAGTCGCGCGAAGCGAAGGAGCACCTTACCTACCACGGCGAAGCGCCGATCACCGCGCGCCTTTCCACCGGGGAGTTCGTCGACCTGACCATCGATACGGAAACGTTCTGCCGCATCACGCAGACGCTCGTGCAGAAGACGCTCGGCCCGGTGCGCAAGGCGCTGCGCGACGCCGGGCTCGGGGTGAGCGACATCCAGGGCGTGGTGATGGTGGGCGGCGCCACGCGCATGCCGCAGATCCAGCGCGCCGTGGCCGAATTTTTCCGCCGGGACCCGCTGAACAACCTGGATCCGGACAAGGTGGTGGCGCTGGGTGCCGCCATGCAGGCGAACGTGCTCGTCGGCAACAAGCCGCAGGGCGAGGATTGGCTGCTGCTCGACGTCATTCCGCTTTCGCTCGGCATCGAGACCATGGGCGGCCTGGTCGAGAAGATCATCCCGCGCAACAGCACCATTCCCGCCGCGCGCGCGCAGGAGTTCACCACGTTCAAGGATGGTCAGACGGGGATGAGTTTCCACGTCGTGCAGGGGGAGCGCGAGCTCGTCTCCGATTGCCGCTCGCTTGCGCGCTTCGAGCTGAAGGGCATTCCGCCGATGGCCGCTGGCGCCGCGCGCGTGCGGGTCACGTTCCAGGTGGACGCCGACGGCCTGCTTGCCGTCGCCGCGCGCGAAGCCACGACGGGGGCCGAAGCCTCGGTGAACGTGAAGCCCTCCTACGGCCTCGCCGATGCCGACATCGAGCGCATGCTGCGCGAGTCGTTCTCGCATGCGAAGGAAGACGTGCACGCGCGCGCGCTCGCCGAAGCACGCGTCGACGGCCAGCGGCTGCTGGAAGCGACCCGCTCGGCGATGGCAGCCGACGGCGCTTTGCTCGGCCCGGAAGAGAAAACGAGCATCGTCGCGCGCATCGCCGAGCTGGAAAGGGCGCTGCAGGGTGCCGATCACCGCGCGATCAAGCAGGCGGTGGACGCGCTCAACCACGCCACCGAGGACTTCGCGGCGCGGCGCATGGACGAGGGCATCCGGCGCGTGCTCGCCGGCAAGCAGATCGGTGCGCTCTGATGCCGAAGTTGAAGGTGCTGGCGGGGCACGCGATCTGCCCGCAGGGCGCCGAGATCGACGCCGAGCCCGGCAAATCGATCTGCGACACGCTGCTCGAGAACCACATCGACATCGAGCACGCCTGCGAGAAGCAGGCGGCGTGCACCACCTGCCACGTGATCCTGCGCCAGGGCTACGATTCGCTCGAGCCGCCCGCAGAGAAGGAAGAGGACATGCTCGACAAGGCCTGGGGGCTCGAGGCCACCTCGCGGCTTTCCTGCCAGGCAAAAGTGGCCGACGAGGATCTCGTGATCGAGCTGCCGAAATACACCATCAATTACGAGCGCGAGGGCGGGGGCAAGAAATGAAATGGACCGATACGCAAGAGATTGCCATCGCCCTCACCGAAGCGCGTCCGGACGTCGACCCGGAGCAGGTGCGCTTCACCGACCTCTACAACTGGGTGCTGGCGCTGCCCGGCTTCAGCGACGATCCGAAGCGCTGCGGCGAGAAGATCCTCGAGGCGATCCAGATGGCCTGGATCGACGAGGCGGAGTGAAACGCT
>DASQIG010000103.1:0-6757 GCA_035631735.1 Burkholderiales bacterium
TGGTAGATCGGCGCGGCGCGCGCACCGGTGGCCGGATCCGGGATCTGGCCGGCGTGCAGGCAAAGCGTTTCGATCCCGAACTTGCGGTCCGCCATGGCGGGCCGATTGTAGCGCCCCTCAGCCTGCGGGTACGGCGTTTAGCCTTTGGGCGTGACGGTGACTCGCACCGCGAGCTGCTGCGTTCCGCCGCCGAGGATCACGCCGCGCATCGGCGTGACGTCGCCGAAATCGCGGCCCCAGCCGAGCGTGACGTGCACGTCGTCGACCAAGCAGTTGTTGGTGGGGTCGATATCGATCCAGCCGGCACGCTCGCCGCAGTAGACGGAGGCCCAGGCGTGCGAGGCATCGGCGCCGACGAGCCGCGGCCGGCCGGGCGGCGGCGCCGTGAGGATGTAGCCGCTCACGTAGCGCCCGGCAAGGCCGATCGAGCGCAGGCAGCCGATCATGAGGTGGGCGAAGTCCTGGCAAACGCCGCGCCGATCCTTCAGCACCTGCTTGAGCGGCGTGGACACGCTGGTGGCGGTGCGGTCGAACTTGAAGTCCTTATGGATGCGCCGCGCGAGGTCCATGGCCGACTCGAGGACGGCGCGCCGCGCCGTGAAGCTTTTCACCGCGTAGTCGGCGAGCTCGCGCGAGCGCTCGACGTGCGGAGAGTCGAACAGGAATTCCGCGGGCTCGGCAAGCGGCGGCTTGTCGAGCGCGCTCAGGCGCGCGCGCACCGCCTCCCACGAGCTCCTTGGCGCCGCGAGCGCGGTGCGCGCGCGCGGCTCGGGCGTCACGGTCGACGCGGCCCGCACCAGCAGTGCTTGGTGCGGTACGGCAATGACGAGGCTCATGGTCCGATTGCCGTAATAGTCTTCGCGCTGCGTCATCTCGTTCGCGGTAGGCTCGACGGTGATCTCATGCTGGTCGCAGCGCTGCCAGGGCAGCGCGCGCGGGCTGAGGTGCAGGAGCTGCTGCGAGAGCACGACCGGCGTGGAATAGCGGTACTGCGTCTCGTGAATGATGTGCAGCTGCATTACGTGGCGAAGGTTTGCGAGCTGGCTTCGCCGACGTGGCTGAAGAAGCGCAGCCCGAGCTGCTCGCCGTGGCGATAGGCCGCCGCCTGCCATTCGTCGAGCCGCGCGAGCAGCCGCTCGTTGCCCGGCTGGAAGTCGCTGCCCGGGTCGAGCTGCAGCAGCCCCTTCAGCGCGCCGTGGAAGCGCTCGTCGCCGAAGTCGCCGAAGAGATCGGCGAGCCGCTGCGCGTAGTCGCGCAGTCCGTGCACCTGGAAGGCGATCGAGCGCGGGTTGGCCTCGTCGCGGATCAGCAGATCGAACACCGGCAGCCATTCCGGCCGCGCCATGTAGCGCGCCCGGTAGGTGATGATCGAGTCGGTGAGCCGCAGGAGCCAGGTCAGGTCCATCTCCGCAGGGCCGGCGACGGTCTGCTTGAGCGTGGTGCAGAGCCACTGCAGGCGCTCCAGGCGCCGGCCGACGGAAAGGAAGCGCCAGCCGGGATCGCGCGTCATGCCATCGAGCGCGTAGCCCGAGAGCGTGGTGAAGCCGGTGATGGCGAGGTCAAGCTCGGTGAGCACGTCCGAGAACGCGACCTTGCGCCCGTGGCGCTGCGTGACCGACTGCGTCAGGCGGTTGAGCGCGCGCCAGTTGTCGAGCGACAGGCGCTCGCGCAGGTTCGAGGCGACGCGCATCAGCTGGCGCAGATTGGCGGCGAGCCCGGGCTGCGCATCGTCGGTGATCGCGGCACGCAGTGCGGCCGAGAGATCCTTGTCGTCCGGCGCCTGGCCGCCGGCGGGCAGGATGCCGGCGCGCCGCAAGAGCTCGAGCATCACCGGCCGCGCGCGCTCATCGTCATCGCCAGGGACGTTGTCGCCGAAGCGGCCGAGCGCGACGCGCAGCAGGCGCGCCGAGGCTTCACTGCGCTCGCAGTAGCGGCCGAACCAGAACAGGTTCTCCACCCCGCGGCTCGAGAGATTGGTGCCGGAGCGCACCAGGTCCTGCTCCTGGATCGAGCGGCGCAGCAGGCTGAAGCTCGACACCGGGCCGGAGGCGAGCACCCAGGTGTCCTTGCTCGAGCCGCCGCGCTGCATCGAGATGACGCGCGCATCGGCCGCGCTCGCCACGCGCGTCAGCCCGCCAGGCATCACGACATAGCCCTCCGGCGTGGCGCAGGCGAACACCCGCAGGCCGATCGAGCGGGGCAGCAGGCGCGGATGCGCCCGGTCCCACACCGGCGCCCGCGAAAGGTGCACCAGCTCTTGCGCCACGTAATCATTCGGCCGCGCGCGCAGCATGCCAACGACGCGCTTCTTGCCGCGCTCGTCCAGGTCTTCCCCGAACATCGGCTCGACCCGCTGCTGCGGAAACGCGCCCTTGATCACCAGGCGGTGGACGTTGGCGATCACCTCGTTCAGCGCCGCCGGCTCGCCGCACCACCAGGTGGCGACCGAGGGCATCTTGAGCGGCTCGCCGAGCAGCTTCCGGGAGAGATTGGGCAGATAGCCGAGCAGCGTGCTCGATTCGAGCAGGTTCGAGCCGAGCGCGTTTGCAGCGAGCACATTGCCGCGGCGCACCGCGTCGACCAGCCCCGGAATGCCGAGCGCCGAATCGCTGCGCAGCTCGAGCGGATCGCAGTAGTCGTCGTCCAGCCGGCGCAGGATCGCGTGCACCCGCTGCAGGCCGGAAAGCGTCTTCAGCCATACGCAGCCGTCGCGCACCGTGAGATCGTTGCCTTCGACCAGCGCGAGGCCAAGATAGCGCGCGAGGTAGGCATGCTCGAAGTAGGTCTCGTTGTGCGGCCCGGGCGTCAGCAGCACTGTGAAGGGAACGCCGCGGTCGGGCGGCGCCCAGTGGGCCAGGCTGTCGCGCGCCGTGGCGAAAAACTGCGCGAGGTGCTGCACCTTGAGATCGCGAAACAGCTGCGGGAAGGCGCGCGAGATGATGATGCGGTTCTCGAGCGCGTAGCCCGCACCCGAGGGTGCCTGCGTGCGGTCGCCGATCACCCACCAGTGGCCGTCGGGCGAGCGCGCGATGTCGGCGGCGTAGAAGTGCAGCATCACGTCGCCGGCGTGCTTGACGCCGTGGCAGGGACGCAGGTAGCCCGCGTGGCCATAGACCAGCGCGGGTGGCAGCAGCCCTTCCTTCAGCAGGTGCTGCTCGCCGTACACATCGATCAGCACCTTGTTGAGCAGCGTGGCGCGCTGCACGATGGCCGCCTCGACGGTGCTCCATTCCTCCTGCGGCAGGATCATCGGCAGCAGATCGAGCTCCCAGGGTCGGTCGGCGCCCTGCGGATCCGCGTAGACGTTGTACGTGACGCCGTTCTCGCGCACCTGGCTGTGCACTGAATGCAGCCGCTCGCGCGTGCGCTCGGCCGGCCAGAGCGCGAGCTGCTCGATCAGCGGCTTCCAGTGCGCGCGCGGCGTGTGCGGCGCCGCGAACAGCTCGTCGTAGCGGTCGGTGGCCTGAGGATATCCGGCGAGCAACTCGCGTGACATCGCGCGCGAGATTAGCACGCCGCCCGGCTAGGGTCTGCGCAGGTCCAGCGTGAAGGGAAAATTCGGATTGCGCTCTTCTGCCCGTACCGGTACGTGGCGCGGCGTGTGCCCGATGCGCACGAATCGCGCGAGGCGGCGGCCCTCGGCCTCGTAGGCGTTCACCGGGAAATTCTCGTGGGCGAGGCCGCCCGGATGCGAAACGTGGTATTGGCAGCCGCCGAGCGAGCGCTCCATCCAGGTATCGACGAGATCGAAGGTCAGCGGCGCGTGCACGCCGATCGTGGGATGCAGCGCCGAGGGCGGCTGCCAGGCGCGGTAGCGCACGCCGGCGACGTATTCGCCGACGTTGCCGGTGGCCTGCAGCGGCACGCTGCGGCCGTTGCAAGTGATGATGTGGCGCTCGCCCACCAGGCCGGTCGCTTTCACCTGCAGGCGCTCGAGCGAGGAGTCGACGTAGCGCGCCGTGCCACCGGGTGCGGCCTCCTCGCCCAACACGTGCCAGGGCTCGAGGGCGGCGCGCAGTTCAATTTGCGCGCCGCGGGTGGCAAATTCGCCGTAGCGCGGAAACCTGAACTCGAAGTGCGGCGCGAACCATTGCGCTTCGATCGGCGTGCCGAACTCGCGCAGCTCGGCGGCAACGTCCTCGAAGTCTTGCCAGACGAACCACGGCAGCATGAAGCGGTCGTGCAGCTCGGTGCCCCAGCGCTTGAGCCTGGCGGGCACGTAGGGCTTCTGCCAGAAGCGCGCGAGCAGCGCCCGCATCAGGAGCTGCTGGGTGAGCGACATGCGCGCGTGCGGCGGCATCTCGAAAGCGCGCATCTCGAGCAGCCCGAGACGTCCGGTGGCGCTGTCGGGCGAGTAGAGCTTGTCGATGCAGAACTCGGCGCGATGCGTGTTGCCGGTGGCGTCGACCAGCAGGTTGCGGAAGATGCGGTCGACGAGCCACGGCGGGCACTGCGAGCGCGTTTGCTTTTCCAGTTCCCGGAACGCAATTTCGATCTCGTACACCGCGTCGTTGCGCGCCTCGTCGATGCGCGGCGCCTGGCTGGTCGGGCCGACGAACATCCCGGAGAACAGAAACGAGAGCGAAGGATGGTTGTGCCAGTAGGCCACCAGGCTCGCGAGCAGGTCGGGACGGCGCAGGAACGGCGAATCAGCCGGCGCCGCGCCGCCGAGCGCGAAGTGGTTGCCGCCGCCGGTGCCGGCATGGCGGCCGTCGAGCATGAACTTCTCGGTGGTGAGGCGCGCCTCGCGCGCTTGCGCGTACAGAAATTCGGTGTTCGCCACGAGCTCGCTCCAGCTTGCCGCCGGATGCACGTTGACCTCGAGCACGCCGGGATCCGGCGTGATGCGGAACGACTGCAGCCGCGGGTCCTTCGGCGGCTCGTAGCCCTCGAGCACCACCGGGAAGCCGAGCTCCGCCGCGGTCGCTTCGACCGCGGCGACCAGCTCGAGATAGTCTTCGAGCGCCTCGACCGGCGGCATGAAGACGTAGAGCACGCCGTTCCTCGGCTCCGCGCAGAGCGCGGTGCGCGCGATCCACCCCGCCGACTCGAACTCCCCGGGCCGGCGCTCGAAGCTCGGCGTCGCTGTGCGGCGCTGAAAATGAAATCTCTGGCGCGCCGGCAGCGCGGCAAACGGCTGCGTCGGGTCGGGCGCGCCGGGCCCCTGGCGATCGCCCGCGGCCGCCCATGGCATCGAGTCGAGCGGCAGACGCAGGCCCATCGGCGAGTCGCCCGGAATGAGATAGCAGCGCTCGGCGCGCAGGAACCAGGAGCCGGTCTGCCAGCGGCCGTTGCCGTTGTTGCGCTTGATCGGGAGCACGTGGCCGACCACCTTGTCGAGGCCCTGCTTGAACACCTTGCGCAGCCGCGCACGCTCGAGCGGATCGTCGAGGCGCGAATCGAACGGATCGACGTTGGCGGGCAGCTTGCGCTCGCGCCACAGGTAGTACCAGGTGTCCTCGTAGCCGGCGAACACGTGCCTGGGATCGAGCTCGAGCCGCTCCGCCAGCGTTTCGAGGAACAGCGCCGCCTGCGCCGGCGTCGCGCCGTAGCTGACGGCTTCGTCGGCGAACAGCGAGGCGTCGTCCCACACCGGCTCGCCGTCCTTTCGCCAGAAGCACGACAGCGACCAGCGCGGCAGCTGCTCGCCGGGATACCACTTGCCTTGGCCGAGGTGCAGGAGCCCTTTGGGCGCGTAGCGCGCTTTGAGCTTCGCGAGCAGCGCGAGGCCGAGCCTGCGCTTGTTCGGCCCGGCGGCCTCGGTGTTCCACTCGGCACCGTCGCGGTCGTCGAGCGACACGAAGGTCGGCTCGCCGCCCATCGTCAGGCGCACGTCGTGGGCGGCGAGGTCGCCGTCGATGCGATGCCCGAGGCTCTCGATCGCGCGCCACTGCGCTTCCGTATAGGGTTTCGTGACGCGCGGCGCCTCGCGCACGCGCTCGATCCGCATCTCGTGCGAGAACTCGACCTCGCACTTCTCGGTGAGGCCGGTGAGCGGCGCGGCGCTCGCCGGCTCTGGCGTGCAGGCGAGCGGGATGTGGCCTTCGCCCGCGAGCAGGCCCGAGGTCGGGTCGAGCCCGACCCAGCCCGCGCCCGGCAGGTACGCCTCACACCAGGCATGCAGATCGGTGAAATCGCTCGCCGGCCCCGAAGGCCCGTCCAGCGACTTGACGTCGGGCGTGAGCTGGATCAGGTAACCCGAGACGAAGCGCGCGGCGATGCCGAGGTGGCGCAGGAGCTGCACCAGCAGCCAGCCCGAGTCGCGGCAGGAGCCGCTGCCGAGCGCGAGCGTCTCCTCGGGCGTCTGCACGCCGGGCTCCATGCGGATGAGATAGCGCACGTCCCTTGCGACCTGCTTGTTGAGGTCCACCAGGAAGTCGTTGGTCCTCTTCGGCTCGCGCGGGATTTCGTCGAGGAAGGCTTTGAAGAGCGGCGTGAGCGGCAGCCGGGCGAGATAAGGCGCGAGCTCCAGGAGCTGCCACGGCTCGTACTGGAACGGGAATTTCTCCGCGTGCGGCTCGAGGAAGAAGTCGAACGGATTGATGACCGAGATCTCGGCCACCAGATCGACCTCGATCGACAGCTCGCGCGTCTTCTCCTGGAAAACGAAGCGCGCCAGCCAATTCGATTGCGGGTCCTGCTGCCAGTTGATGAAGTGCTTTTCCGGCTGCACCTTCAGAGAATAGGCATGCACCGGCGTACGCGTGTGCGGCGCCGGCCGCAGGCGCACCACCTGCGGACTCAGCATGACCGGCCG
>DASQIG010000104.1:0-14934 GCA_035631735.1 Burkholderiales bacterium
GCGGAGCTGGGCGTAGCCTCGATCGGCGCCGATAATTTCGCCGTGGAGGCGATCCCGTTCCCGAAGGGCGAGGTGTTCCCGGTGCACCAGACGGTGCTGCGCGGCTACGGCGTCCCGCTCATCGAGGGGCTGGTGCTGGACTCTCTGGCGCGTGCCGGCGCCACGGAATTCCTGTTCATGGCGTCTCCGCTGCCGATCGTCGGCGGCACCGGCAGCCCGATCGCGCCGCTGGCGGTGCTCTGAGATGAACATCCGCCAGCTCGAGACGTTCTTCTGGATCGCGCGCCTGGGCACGTTCAGCGCGGCCGCCGAGCGCCTTTGCACGTCGCAGGCCAACGTCTCAGCGCGCATCCGGGAGCTCGAGAACGAGCTCGACGTGCTGCTCTTCGACCGCGTGGGCCGGCAGGTGCAGCTCACCGTGAAGGGACGCGAGCTGCTGGCGCACGCCGAGAAAGTAGTGGCCGATGCGGCTCAGCTGCGCCTCGCGGCGGGCAAGCCCGACATGGTGCAGGGCGTGGTGAAGATCGGCATGGCCGAAGCGCTTGCCACGACCTCGCTCGTTTCCATCATCAACGAGCTCAAGCGCCGCTTTCCCGGCCTCGACGTCGAGTACGACATCGATCTCAACGTGAGCCTGGTGCGCAAGCTCCTGCGCGGCGCCGTCGACCTCGCGATCTGCGGCGGTCCGGTCGACGAGCCGGAGCTCAAGTTCGTGCCGATCGGCGCCATGCGCCTTGCCTGGGTCGGCGTACCCGCCTTCTTCGGCGGCCGCGAGACGGTAAGCCCGGCAGAGATCGTGGCGCTGCCGATCATCAGCCTGCCGCGCGATGCGCGCCTCTATACGCACATGCAGGAATGGTTCACCGAGGAGAGTGCCGTGCCGTCGCGAGTCAGCTACTGCAACAACATCGCGACGATGCTGCACGTGGCGCGCGCGGGCCTTTGCGTGTGCCTGGTACCGGCGGACCTCGTCGCCACCGATATCGCGGCAGGCGCGCTCGTCGCGCCAGCCCCGGTCCCCGGCCTCACGCCGCTCAAGCTTTTCGTCGCGACGCGCACCGAAAGCCTCGACCCGGCGGTGGCCGAGATCGCTACCATCGTGGCCGACGTGTCGCGCCTGCCGCCGATTCTCGAGCCGGTTGCCAAGCGCCGCGCCTCCAGCTAGCCGCGATGTCCCGCTTGAACGGATGGCTGCACGGCGTGCGCGTTCTCGATCTCTCGCGCTATATCCCCGGGCCGCTCGCCACGATGCTGCTCGCTGACATGGGTGCCGAGGTACTGAAGATCGAAGGACCCGAGGGGGACGAGATGCAGCACCTCGGCCCGCGCGACGCGGCGGGCGCACCGATCTTCTATCCGGCGATCAATGCAGGCAAAGCCGTACGCCGCATGAATCTGAAGGACGCGAGCGCCCGCGCAGAGTTCTTGCAGCGGGTTGAATCGGCCGACGTGCTCGTCGAATCATTCCGGCCCGGCGTGATGGCGCGCCTCGGCCTCGGCTATGACGCGCTGCGCGCCGTCAACCCGCGGCTCATCTACTGCGCACTGTCCGGCTACGGCGCAAACGGCCCGCTCGCGCAGGCCGCCGGCCATGACGCGAACTATCTCGCGCTCACCGGCATCCTGCATCGCAATGCCGGCTTCTTCGACCCGCCGGTATGTGACAACGTCGGCGCGCTGTTCGCCGTGATCGCGATCCTCGGCGCACTCCAGGGCCGCGCGCGGGACGGCCGCGGCTGCGAGATCGACATGAGCCTCGCCGACTCGATCTGGCCGCTGCAGACCTTCCAGGTGGCGGATTACGGCGCGCGCGGCTACTCGCCCGGGCCCGAAGAGACTTATCTGAACGGCGGCGCCGCCTGGTACCAGGTCTACCGTACCCGCGACGGCGCGCGGATCGCGCTCGGCACCGCAGGCGACAAGTTCTGGGAGCGCTTTTGCCGCGCGGCGGGCCGGCCGGAGTGGATTGCGCGCGCTGCCGACCCGATGCCGCAGCGCGCGCTGATGGACGACGTGCAGGCGCTCATCGGCGCACTGACTCTCGCCGAGTGCAACGAGCGCTTCGGCGCCGCCGACTGCTGCTACACGCCGGTCCTCACGCTCGCTCAGGCAGTGCAATCGGAGCAGACGCACGCGCGCCAGCTCGTACGCCGCGCGTCGACGGGCGCGTTGCAGGCGCTGTTCCCCGCATGGGTCGACGAGGAACCGCCGGCCGCGCGGCCGCCGATGCGCCATGCGCCTTAAGGGGAAGATCGCCATCGTCGTCGGCGCAGGGCAAAGCCCGGGCGAGGGCCTGGGCAACGGTCGCGCCACGGTGCTGCGCTTCGCGCAGGAAGGCGCTGCCGTGCTCGCGGTGGACCGCGACCTCGCCTCGGCCGAAGAGACGGCGGCGCTCGCGCGCAAGAAGGGCGGTGACTGTATCGCCTACGAAGCCGACGTGACGAAGGAGCGCATGCTCGCTGCCGCGATCCAGGCGGCCCGCAGCCGCTGGCAGCGCGTCGACATCCTGCACAACAACGTCGGCGTCAGCATCGCGGGCGGCGACGCCTCGCCGCTAGAGATCACCGAGGAAGCGTTCGACCGCATCTGCGCCATCAACCTGCGCGGCACGGTGATGGCGTGCAAGCACGCGCTGCCGATCATGCGCGCGCAGCGCGCGGGCGTCATCATCAACATCTCCTCGGTCGCCGCCTGGGAGATCTATCCCACCGTCGCGTACAAGGCGACCAAGGCCGCGCTCATCGCCTATACGCAGCAGCTCGCGATCCAGAACGCCGAGTTCGGTGTGCGTGCGAACGTCATCCTGCCGGGCCTCATGGACACGCCGATGGCGGTCGACACGCGCGCGCGCACGAGCGGCAAGAGCCGCGCCGAGATCGCGGCGCTGCGCGACGCGCAGGTGCCGCTGCGGCACAAGATGGGCACGGCGTGGGACGTCGCCAACGCGGCGCTTTTTCTTGCGTCGGACGAGGCGGGCTTCATCACCGGCGCGGCGCTGCCGGTCGACGGCGGCGCGCTCGTGAAGATCGGATAGTCCATGACCATGGTTCGCGTCGTCAGCGTTCTCGGCCTAGCCCTCTTTGCGCCAGCGGCGGCCGCCCAATACCCGGCCAAGCCGGTGAAGATCATCGTGCCGTTCGCCGCGGGCGGCGTCTCGGACATCGTGGCGCGGGTCGTCGCGCAGAAGATGACCGAGCAGAGCGGCAAGAGCTTCATCGTGGAGAACCGCACCGGAGCCGGCGGGCGCATCGGCTACGAAGCGGCGGCGAAGTCGGCCGGCGACGGCTACACGCTCGCCGCTACCGACACGACCTACACCATGCTGCCCGCGCTTTACACGAGCCTGCCGTGGGATCCGGCGCAGGACCTCGTGCCAGTGACGCTGCTCGCACCGATGCCCTTCGTGCTCGTGGTGAGCGCAAAAGCCAAGGAGACGACGCTCGGCCAGCTCCTCGCCCAGGCGCGCGCCAATCCCGGCAAGATCAACTACGGCTCGGCCGGCATGGGCAGCGTGAATCACGTGGTCACCGAGCTTTTCCAGCGTGCAGCCAAGATCCAGCTTACGCACGTGCCGTATAAGGGCATGGGCGATGCGATGACGGGCCTCCTGTCCGGCTCCGTCGATGTGCTGGTCACGGCCATGCCCACGGCGATGAGCAACGTGAAGAGCGGCCGGATCCTGCCGCTCGCCGTCACCTCCGCGAAGCGCGCCAGCGCCTTGCCCGAGGTTCCCACCGCGGTAGAGGCAGGCGTGGCCGATTTCGTCGCCGCCAACTGGGTAGGGTTCACCGCGCCGAAGGGCACGCCGCAGGAAGCGATCGACTGGCTGGCGCAGCACGCGGTGGCCGCGGTCGCCACGCCCGAGGCGCGCGAGCGCCTCGCGACGCTCGGCGCCGAGCCGGCGGCGAATGGGCCCGCGGATTTCGGGCGGCTGATGCGCGCCGACGGGCAGCGCTGGGCGGAAGTGATCCGCGCCGCCGGCATCAAGCCGGAGTAACCCTGGCGCGCATCGTCTTCCTCGACGACGATCCGGTGATCCGGATCGCGCGCTTCGTGCTGAGCGGCGAGGAACGTGATCCCTGGATCGCCGACTTTTTCGCCCCCGAGCAGGTCGACCTCTCGCGCCTCGCCGCCGCGGCGCGCGGCGCGCGCGTGGCGGACGGCGTGGATATCGTGCTCGGCGAGCGCCCAGATGCAACGGTGCTCGTATTCCGGCGAGGCGCAGTGACGCGGGAAATGCTCGATCGCCACCGCGAGCTGCGGCTCGTACAGCGCCTGGGCGAGCGCGCCGACGACATTGACCTCGCCGCTGCGGCCGACCGTGGTGTTCACGTCTCCTGCATGCCGCGGCGCACCCTCCACTACACCGCCGAGCACGCGCTGCTCCTGATGCTCGCGCTCGCCAAACGCCTGCTCGCCGCCGACCGCAGCGTGCGCGAGGGCGGTTACGACCTAGTGCGCGTGCGTCCGCAGGACGACGTTGCGTACAACTGGCCGGGCTTCACCGACGCGAGCGGCCTGTACGGCAAGACCCTCGGCATCGTAGGGCTGGGTGAAGTCGGGACGTTGGTAGCGCGCCTGGCACGCGCTTTCGGCATGCGAGTGATCTACCACCAGCGCCGCCGCGCGAGCCCGGCGCAGGAGGCGGCGCTTGGCTGCGCGTACGCGACGCCTGCCGAGCTGCTTGCGCGCTCAGATTTCGTCTCGCTGCACGCGGCGAACCTGCCGGAGAACGACCGGCTGGCGAATGCGGCGTTCTTCGCCGGCATGAAACCCACGGCGTTCTTCATCAACATGAGCCGCGGCCGGCTGGTGGATGAGGATGCGCTCTACGCTGCGCTGGTCGCCCGGGCGATTGCCGGCGCCGGCCTCGACGTCCACCGGGTCGAGCCGCGGCCGGCCCACGATCGCTTCGCGGCGCTGCCCAACGTGGTGCTGACGCCGCACATCGGCGGCGGCGCGCGCAGCGGCGTGCTGGATGAGCTCGAGGTGCTGCTCGGCAATTGCGCCAGCGCGCTGCGCGGTGAGCCCCCGCGCCACGAGGTGCGAGCGTGAACCCGCTGCAAGCGATCGCGGCCTGGGCAGCCGGACCTGCGGTGGAGTCCCTCCCCGAGTCCGGTGTCGCGCTCGTCAAGCGCGCATTCCTGGACACGATCGCCGTCACGCTGCTCGGCTCGCGGCTCGACGCGCCGCGCATTGCTGCAAAAATCGAGCTCGAGCGCGGCGGACGCGCGCAAGCGTCACTCTACGGCATGCGCGTGCGCACCGATGTGCTCTCGGCCGCGCTGGTGAACGGTACCTCCGCGCACGCCGAGCTCTTCGACGACAACAATGCGCCGATGATCGCGCATCCGAGCGCGCCGCTCGTCACAGCGCTGCTCGCGCTCGGCGAGGCGCGCGGCGCGCGCGGCCGCGACGTGCTCTATGCCTATGCCGCGGGCTTCGAGATCGGTGTGAAGCTGGGCCGCATGCTGAACCCCGCGCTCTACGAGCACGGCTGGCACGCGACGCGCGTGCTAGGCATCCTCGGTACTACCGCCGCATGCGGCCGGCTGCTGGCACTCTCGGCCGAGCGCATCAGCGCCGCGCTCGGCATCGCCGCCTCCATGGCGAGCGGCATCCGGCAGAACTTCGGCACGATGACCATGGCGCTGCATGCCGGGCTGACGGCCCGCGACGCGGTGCACGCGGCGCTGCTCGCCCAGCGCGGCTACGGCGCCGACCCGGCCGCGCTCGATGGCAAGTACGGCTTCTTTGCGCTCTTCGCCGGACAGCAGCCCGAGTTGCTGCCGCTCGGCGAGCCCTTCGAGCTGCTTGCCTCGGGCATCATCTTCAAGCCGTATCCCTGCGGAGCGCCGACGCATGCTGCGGTCGATGCCGCACTCGCGCTGCGCGGGCGCCTCGGCGGCGATCTCTCACGAATCAACCGCATCACTTGCTTCGTGCATCCGTGGAACGAAATGACGCTGCGCGAGGAAGAGCCGCGCGATGCGCTGCAGGCCAAGGTCAACCTGCGCTACTGCATCGCCGCGGCGCTGCGCCACGGTGAGCTCGGCTTCCGTCAATTCACCGAGACCGCGCTCAGCGATCCGGTCGTTACGGATCTGCGCCGCCGGATCGATGTGCAGGCTTCGCGCAAGCTGCCGGACAACGGTGAATTTCCGGCCGAGCTACGCATCACCACCACCGCGGGCGAGGAGCTCGTGGAAAGGCGCGACGTGCCGCCGGGCGGCTCGACACGCCCGCTCGGCGAGGATCAGGTCATCGCCAAGCTGCGCGCCTGCGCCGCGGAGCGCCTGGGCGCGCCCACCATCGAGCGCGTGATCGAGCTGGTGCGCGGGCTCGAGCACCTCGAGAGTGTGGCGCCGCTTTGCACGGCGCTGCAGTGAGGCACGACGATGCGATCCGCCGCCGGGTGCTGCGCGCGATCAGGCTCAACCGGACGCCGGGCTACCACTTCCCGGGCAATTTCCTCGAGCTCTCCTTCGACCACGTGGCGAGCGCCGACACCTGCATTTCGTTCGAAACCGGCCCGCATTGCGCGGACGCGCACGGCGGAGCCGACATCGCTTCGCTCGCCATGCTTGCGGATTTTGCGCTGGGCACCGCGGTGCGCGCCGACCTCGATCCAGCGACCCGCCTGGCAACCGTGAGCATGACGCTCGAGCTGACCGCAGCGCCGCGAATCGGCATCGTGAGCGCGGCGTCGCGCTGCCACGGCTTTCTCGGCGAGGGCGATGGCCGCATCGGACGCAGTCGCGTGGTGATCGACGGGCCGGGCGGCGAGATCGGCTACGGCAGCGGTGCCTTCATGGTGCTGAAGCCGCCACCGCACGTGGCGCTGCACCCTGTACCGCTGCGCAAGCGCGGCGACGCCGACCCGCCGGCGCTCGCCGAGAGCGAGCTCGGGCCCGATGAGTTGCGCCTTCTGCGGCATGCCGACGAAGCGTTCGCGCGGGCTGCAAAGGCGCGGCAGCCGTTCATTCGCCATTTCTGGGGCTTCCTGCCAGAAGTAGCACGCGGCGCGGCATCGTGTGTCATGGCGAACGGACCCCATGTTGGCAATCGCGTTGGCCATGCGCAGGGCGGCATCCTCCTGGGGCTTGCCGCGAGCACTGCGAGCGCTGCGCTGCCGTCGAGCTGGATGCTGAGCACGATTACCGCCGCGTTCATCAGCCCGGGCGAAGGGCCCGCGTTGAAGGCGGAGGCGCGCGTCCTCCATCATGGCCGGCGCCTTACGGTGGTGCGCACCGAAGTGACGCGCGGCGATGGCCGCCGAGTGCTCGAGGTGATGAGCACGCATACGCAGCGTCCGCCGCAGTGAAGCTGGTCATCGCGAAGCCCAGCCCATTCGCGCGCAAGGCGCGCGTGGCGCTTCTTGAGAAGCGCATCGCGTTCGAGACCGAGATCGACGTGCCGTGGAATCCGGGCACGGCGGCGCCGAGCTTCAATCCACTCGGCAAGATTCCGATCCTCGTGCTCGACGACGGGCGCGTGGTGCACGACTCCAAGGTCATCGTCGAATACCTGGAGACGCTCGGCCGCCCGCCGCGGCTGCTGCCAACGGATCCGGCGGCGCGCCTTGCTCACAAGCAGATCGAAGCGACCGCGGATGGCATTTGCGACGCCGTGGTATTGATCGTGCTCGAGCGCAGCCGTGCAGCGGCGCTGCAGAGCGCAGACTGGATCGCGCGGCAGATGCGCAAGGTGGAAGCGGGAACCTCCGCGCTCGGCACCGAACTCGGTGCGAACGACTGGTTCGTCGGCGGCGAGTTTGGCCTCGCGGACATCGCCGCCGGCTGCATGCTCGGCTATCTCGATTTGCGCCTGCCCGAGCTGGACTGGCGTGCCCGGCATGCCACGCTTGCCGCGTTCGCCGCGCGCATCTTCGAGCGCCCCTCGTTCAAGGCTAGCGTTCCCGAGACGCAGCAGATCACCGAAGTGCGCTAGCAGTGGCGCAGAGCTACGACTATGTGATCGTCGGCGCGGGCGCTGCTGGCTCGGTGCTCGCACGGCGCCTGTCCGAAGGCCGCCAAGCGAGCGTTTGCGTGCTTGAAGCGGGCATGCTTGACCGCAGCCCCTATATCCGCATCCCCGCCGGGTTCGTGAAAATGTTGCACCACCCGGCCTTCATGTGGCCCTACAAGAGCGAGCCGGCCGAGTACACCGCGAGCCGGGCAATTGCTCTGCCACAGGGTCGGCTGGTCGGCGGCTCGAGCTCGATCAACGGGCTCGTCTACAGCCGGGGCCAGGCGGCCGATTTCGACGACTGGGCGGCGCAGGGTGCCACGGGCTGGAGCTATCGCGAAGTGCTGCCGTATTTCAAGCGCGGCGAGCGCCGCATCGGGCCGGGCGACGATCAGTTTCGCGGCCGCAGCGGTCCGCTGCCGGTGACCGACTGCGATTGGCCGAGCGTGCTGTGCGAAGCGTTCATCCGCGGCTCCGCGGAGCTCGGCATTCCGCGCAACCCGGACTACAACGGCGCATCGCAGGAAGGCGCCGGCTACTTCCAGCGCACGATCCATAAGGGCCGACGCGTGAGCTGCGCGAATGCGTTCCTGCATCCCGCGGTGCGCGAGGGCGGGGTGGATCTGCGCTTGCATGCACCAGCCGAATGCATCCTCTTCGACGGTACGCGCGCCATCGGCGTGCGCTACCCACACGGCGAGGTTTACGCGCGCCGCGAGGTGCTCATTT
This sequence comes from Burkholderiales bacterium, assembly GCA_035631735.1. Lineage (GTDB taxonomy): Bacteria > Pseudomonadota > Gammaproteobacteria > Burkholderiales > SG8-39 > SCGC-AG-212-J23. The sequence continues at coordinate 8,698 of DASQIG010000104.1, forward strand.
GCGCGGGCACGCTCAATTCGCCGCGGCTCCTGCAGCTCTCCGGCATCGGCCCCGGCACGCTCCTGCAGCAGCTCGGCGTGCCGGTATTGAAGGACCTTCCCGGCGTGGGCGAGAACCTGCGCGACCATTACACGGTGCGCATCGCCGCGCGCGCGAAGGACGCGTCGTCGATCAACCAAGCGTCGAAAGGCTGGCGTCTCGGCCTCGAGATCGCCAAGTGGATGGCCGGGCGCCCGAGCATCCTCGGGCTGAGCCCGTCGCTCGTGCACGTCTACTGGAAATCACGCGCGGAGCTGAAGCGCGGCGACCTGCAAGTGCTCTTCACTCCCGGCAGCTATAAGGAAGGGCAGGCCTACGTGCTCGACGATTTCCCGGGCATGAGCTGCGGCGCGCGCAAGCAGAGGCCTGAGAGCGCGGGCTTCGTGCGCGCTCGCTCGCGCGAACCGGCCGCAGCACCGCTGGTGCAGCCGAACTATCTCGCCCACGAGAGCGACCGGGAAGTCACGCTCGCCGCTCTTCAGCTAGCGCGACGCCTGATGCGCACCAACGCGATGGCGCAATACTTCGTGCAGGAGACGTTGCCGGGACCGCAAGTGCGCAGCGACGACGAGCTCCTCGACTTCGCCCGGCGCCGCGGCTCGACCGCGTATCACTTCATCGGCACCTGCAAGATGGGTTCCGCCCGCGATCGCATGGCCGTCGTAGATCCGAACCTGCGCGTCTACGGCACGCGGAATTTGCGCGTTGTCGACGCCTCCGTGATGCCGCAGGTTCCATCGGCCAACACGCTCGCCGCAACCGTGATGATCGCCGAGAAGGCGGCCGACCTGATCCGTGCTGCTGCCCCGCAGGGTCCCGGAAGCAGCTAAGCGCTTAACCGGGCGCGCAGCCTTTGCAATGGGCAGGTAGGTTTACTGCGGTCTCCGATGGTGTCACGGCCAGTTGGCCCAGCGAGCCGGAGGACAGATCCGGATAGGCGTAGCCGGAGATCCCCCATACGATCGAGAAGGTCATCGCTAAAGCAGCTATCGTGGCGCTCACGCGTTGGAATTTGCCGGCGGTTTTCATGTTTCTCCCTTTCTAGATAACCTCAGCTGCAGTCTAGGCGTGGGGGGAAGGCTGAGAAAATGGCAGCCGGCACACAAGAAGAGTGACTTCTGCACGTTAAACGGCGCGAATCTCTGAAGGGCGTCCTACCTCCGCCGACTTCTGTACCGTGATCGCCTCCGAGGCAAGCGTCTTGTGGATGTCCGCGGTCGCTGGGGCAAGGCCCACATGGCACTGAGCGGTAGATCAGCACTGTAAGATCCGCTCTCAGCATGAACTACGAAGCCGTCGTCCGCTCCGCATTTCTTTCCATGATCAGGAACAAGATGCGCAGTGCGCTGACGGTGCTCGGCATCACGATTGGTATCGGCGCGGTGATTTGCGTGGTGGCGATTGGCAACGCGGGCCAGGCCCGGGTCGAGCAGCAGCTCAGCAATCTCGGCGACAACCTGGTCTGGATCGAGGAGGGAGGACGCGCCGTAAACGGCATTCGGACGGGTTCGCACGGCGCGAATACCCTGGTGCTCGCCGATGCCGTAGCGATCCGGCAGCAGGTGCCGCTCATCAAGAGCGTCTCGCCGAACGTAGACGGCTCGGTCCAGGTGATCTACGCCAACCAGAACTGGTTCACCCGGTTCCGGGGTGTGTCGCCGGAATACTTCGACATCAAGCGGTGGCTGGTCGCCGAGGGCGCCGTGTTCAATCAGGACGACGTGGACAGCGCCGCCGACGTCTGCGTGATCGGCCGCACGGTGCGCGATCTGCTTTTCGGCGCCCAGGATCCTATCGGCAAGGTCCTGCGCGTCAAGGACGTCCCGTGCAAGGTGGTCGCCACCCTTGCGCCCAAGGGCTTGGCAGTCTCGGGCCAGGACGAGGACGACCTGATCGTCCTTCCGTACACCACGGTTCAGAAGAAGATAAAGGGCATTACCTGGCTCGACGACATCCTGTGCTCCGCGGTATCGCCCGCGGCGGTGAAGCTTGCGGGCCAGCAGGCGGCGGCGCTGCTGCGCGACCGGCACCATCTGCGGCCGGACCAGGAGGACGACTTCAACATTCGCAACCCGGAGGACATCATCGAGGCCCAGCTCGCGGCGAGCCGGACGCTTACGGTGCTGCTCATCGCAATCGCCTCGATTTCGCTGATTGTCGGCGGCATCGGAATCATGAACGTCATGCTGGTGTCGGTGAAGGAACGCACCCGCGAGATCGGCGTTCGCCTGGCGATTGGGGCGACCGAAGCCGCCATCCAGCTGCAGTTCCTCGGTGAGTCGGTAATGCTGAGCCTGGTCGGCGGCGCCGTGGGCGTTCTGCTGGGTGTCGCCGGAACCTTTCTGATAGGGCAAACGCTCGGCTGGAACATGCAGGTCTCGCCTTCTGCGATCCTGATTGCGGCGGTGTTCTCGTTCGCCGTGGGCGTATTCTTCGGCTACTACCCTGCGCGCAAGGCCGCGCTGCTCGATCCGATAGAAGCGCTGCGCTACGAGTAACAAACGCCTCGGGCTGATTGCCGCCGCCTCGGTCACCGTGATCGCGGTGATCTTTTCCTTGGCATTTACCCGCAAAGACCAGCCCCAGTACTTCACGGCGAAGGTGGAGCGGGGCAGCGTTCGCGACGTGGTGGATGCCACCGGCACGATCAACGCCGTGACCACGGTCCTGGTCGGTTCACAAATCTCCGGGCGAATCGCAAAGCTCAGCGCTGATTTCAACTCTGTCGTTCGAAAGGGCCAGGTCATCGCGGAGATCGATCCGGCGTTGTTCGAAGGAGCGCTGTTGCAGGCCGTGGCGGACTTGAAGAGCGCGCAGGTCAATGTCCTCGCCGCAAGAGCGAATTTGGACAAGGCAAAGTCGCTCCACCTGCAGGCAAAGGCCGACTATGAGCGCGCCGCCACGCTGTCGAAACAAGACTCGATCGCGATGCAGGCGGTCGATCTTGCTAAGGCAACCTATGACGCCGCGGCGGCTACCGTGGAGGCCTCCGTGGCAGCGGTTCAGCAGGCCGAGGCGCAAGTGAGCCAGAAGGAAGGGGCAGTGGCCGTGGCCCGCACCAATCTCGAGTACACGGTCATCCGTTCGCCGATCAATGGAACGGTCGTGGCCCGCAACGTCGACGTTGGCCAGACAGTCGCGGCGTCGCTGCAGGCACCGACGCTCTTCACGATTGCACAGGACCTCACGAAGATGCAGGTGTACGCGAAGACCGACGAGACCAACGTCGGGAAAGTAAGAGCCGGCCGCCCCGTCACCTTCAAGGTGGATGCCTTCCCGAAGGACACCTTCAAGGGCGTCGTCAGCCAGGTGCGGATGAATCCGGTCACCGTGCAGAACGTGGTGAACTATGACGCGATCATCGATTTCGACAATCCAGAGCTCAAGCTCTTCCCGGGGATGACCGCATACGTGACGATCCCGGTGGCAAGCGCCGAGAACGTGCTGAAGATTCCCAACGGTGCGCTGCGCTACACGCCGCGGCTGTCCAAGGCCGCGCTTGAAGAATTGCAGGCCAACCCAGGCATTGAAGCAGAATCGGGAATTGTCGTATGGAAGCTACGTCCGGACAACTCGGTGGACCCTGTGAGGCTCGCGCTCGGGATCACCGATCACAGCTATACGGTCGTCGCCAAGGTCCTCAGTGGCGATTTGAGAGAAGGCGACGATCTCATCACGGGAGCCGTGCCGTCGAAAAGAGATTCAGGAGCGCCTCCCGCGGGAGGTCCTCCGAGGAAATAGCGTCGTGAGGCGTCCCTAGCCATGGAAGCGATGGCGCGAGCGGTAATCAACGTCGAGGACATCCACAAATACTACGACCTGGGAGAAACCCGGGTACACGCATTGCGTGGCGTAAGCATCGGGGTCAATGCGGGCGAATTCGTGGCGATCATGGGCGCCAGCGGCAGCGGAAAATCGTCCTTCATGAACATTCTCGGCTGCCTGGATCGTCCGACTTCGGGGCGCTACCTGCTGGAGGGCACCGACGCTGCCGGCCTCGACAAGAACACCCTGGCCAGGATTCGCAATCAGAAGATGGGATTTGTGTTCCAGGGCTTTCACCTGCTGCCCCGGACCACGGCGCTCGAGAATGCCGAGCTGCCCACGCTCTACAGCAGGATGGGCAAGGCCGAGCGCAAGGCACGAGCGCAAGCTGCTTTGGCGCTGGTGGGCCTCAGCGACCGCGCGCAGCACTTCTCGTCGCAAATGTCGGGCGGGCAGCAGCAGCGCGTTGCAATTGCCCGCGCCCTGGTCAACCGCCCGTCCATCCTGCTTGCCGACGAGCCCACTGGAAATCTCGACAGCCGCACTTCAGTGGAGATCATGGAGATCTTCCAGGATCTGAATGACAACGGATTGACAGTGGTGCTCGTCACGCATGAGCACGATATCGCGCAATTCGCCAAGCGCATCGTCGTGTTTCGCGACGGACGCATTGCCCGGGACGATCCGGTTCGAAATCGCCCGAAGGCGCGCGAAGTGCTGAAAACGTTGCCAACGCTCGAGGACTAGCTCCTGGGATCGGAAAGCGCCCGACTCTTTGTAGCGCGATAACTACATGCGTCTCGCGCCGCGGTGCTTTTATCCGCCAGATTGCTGCACCGGCCTCAAAAGTTTGATCTCGCGTGACGTCATTCATTCCTTGGCCAAGGCGTTGGCTGATAGTTTGCGTTGCATGTCTCAGGACAGGACACACGACATCGCTCAGGCGATGAGTCGACTCGAACACTTGCTCGAAATCCTGGCTATAGCGCTTCTGGTGTATCTGACAATCTGGGGCCTGGCGCCGTAGCGCGCCACGCTTGCACGAAGCCGGATCAAACGAATGAAAAATGATCGCACAAAGAGCGTGAGAGAGCCATGGCAAATCGTCGAGCAGGCCGAAAAGCTCCTGGGCACAAAGCGAATCGCTGAGGGCCTCAAGGTCGGCGAAGACGTAGTTAAGTCTTGGTGCGAGGGCACCGGCACGCTGTCCGATAGCCACCTGCTTCGCCTGGCCGATCTGCTCGCTCAGTACGCAGCCGGGAAATAGCGGCTTCGCGTCAAGCGTCTGGCCGCGTGGGCACGCCAGACAATCAAGCTTCTGGTCATGCGCTTGGACCGACTATTTCAAGTCATCCGTACGGTCGGCTGGAACGGACTGCTATCGCGCCTGGTCGTCGATCACCCGGATTCTCGGAATTCGTGTTCTCGCGGCGTATTCTTGCTGCTCCTTTAACCAACGGCGGGAGGGGAGATGCGAACGTTCCGCGAGGCGGGAGTGGCATGCGCTGCGGTGTTGTCGCTGCTGGCCGGCACCGGTGCTGCCGGGGAGGATCTGACACAGCTCACGGTTACTCAGGCCGCGCAGCTGATCAAAGAAGGAAGAATCACGAGCGAGCAGCTTACGCGTGCGCTGCTCTCGAAGATCTCGGCTAATGCCGGCTTGAACGCGTTTATCACCGTCAACGAGGACGCGATCGAGGCTGCGCGGGAGGCCGACGAGGCGCGACGTCGCGATCGCGAGCATTTCGGCCCGCTGCATGGCGTGCCGCTCGTCGTGAAGGACAACATCCACGTTGCCGGAATCCGCAATAGCGCCGGCACGCCGGGTCTGCGTGATTTCGTTCCCAGCGCAAACGCGCCCGTCGTTCAGGCACTGCTCGACGCCGGCGCGATCGTTCTCGGCAAGACGAACATGCACGAGCTGGCGTTCGGCATCACGAGCAACAACGGCGCGTTCGGCCCGGTCAGAAATCCTTACGACGAGACGCGCATACCGGGCGGTTCGAGCGGCGGCAACGGCAGCGCAATCGCCGCGCGGCTCGCTCCCGGCGGGATCGGCACGGACACCGGCGGCTCGGTCAGGATTCCGGCCGCGTTGAACGGCATTGTGGCGCTGCGGCCGACGATCCACCGTTATTCGCAGGCCGGCGTAACGCCGATCTCGCACACACGGGACACCGTCGGCCCGATGGCGCGCGCCGTATCGGATCTGGTCTTGCTCGACAGCGTCATCACGGGCGACTGGCGCCACGTCAACAGGATTGCGCCGCGCCGGATCCGCCTGGGAGTCGTCTCCGAGATGTTCCAGGACATCGATACCGAGACGCTTCGGCTCGTCAACCGGGCGCTCGACAGGCTGCGCGCGGCGGGCGTCGAGGTTGTGCAAGTGCAAGCGTCCGGCTTTCTCGATCTGGACAATCAGTCGGGCTTTCC
>DASQIG010000105.1:0-3364 GCA_035631735.1 Burkholderiales bacterium
TAGCACTCAGGTTTTTAGAGTGCTAAGCCACCAAATGGTTTCCCGCCACGCTTACCGGCAGCGGGCACTAACATACCTATATATCAAGCAGATGCCTGCCGATGGAGAGGTGGGCGCCCAGCCAACCCAGCACCCCGGCCAAGGCGAGCACCGCCAGCGCGTCCCCGCCAGACAGGAAGGCGAGCTGGAAATCCGAACCATAGGTCGCGGCGAGCAGCGCCACCTGCCGGTTTAGCAGTGCGAGCGAGACGTACACCAGCCCGAGGGCAATCGCGCCGCCGGCCAGGCCTTGCAGCAGGCCGGCGTAGTAGAACGGCCGGCGCACGAAGGCGTCGGTCGCACCGAGGAGCTTTGAGACCTCGATCTCCTCGCGCTGCGTGAGGATCTGCAGCCGGATGGTGTTGAAGGTCACTGCAACGAGCGCGGCGCCGAGCAGCCCCGCCAATAACCAGAGCGCCGCCCGCCCGAGCCGCGCCAGCGACGCGAGCCGCCGGGCCCAGAGGGCGTCCGCTTGGACATGCGCGACGCCCGGCAGCTTGGCGAGTTCGGCCGCCAGCGGCTCTACGCTTTCATTCGCGGCGCTCACCACGAAGCCATCGGGCAGGGGATTGCGTCCCAGCGCGGCGACCAGCTCGGTGACGCCCTGCACGCCGCCGATCTCGCGCAGCGCTTCCTCGCGCGGCACGAAGCGCAGGCCGAGGACGCGCGGATCGCGCCTGATGCGGGCCGCGAGCGCGTCGACCTCGGTGCGCTTGGCGTCGAGAAACAGCGAGATCTGCGGCTCGAGCGACAGCCGGCCGGTCAGCGCGCGCAGGCTTTCGAGGAGCGCGTAACCGCCCGCGGGCAGCGCGAGCGCCACGCCGATGACCAGCGTATTCAGCAGCCCGACCCGCGCGGCCGCACGCGCGAGCGCCTGGCGGTGCTGGCGCAGCCATGCCCTCATTGCAGCCGGCCGCCCTCCAGGTGCAGCCGCCGTCTTGCGTACTGCGCGACGAGCCCCTGGTCGTGCGTCGCGATCAGCACGGTGACGCCCACGCGGTTGAACTCGACGAAGATGTCGACGATGCGGCGCGCCGATTCGGCGTCGAGGTTCGCCGTGGGCTCGTCGGCGAGCAGGATCGCGGGCCGGTTCACTACCGCGCGCGCGATGGCAAGCCGTTGCTGCTCGCCGCCGGAGAGCTGGATCGGATTCGCCTTCTCGCGCCCGAGCAATCCCACCTTGTCGAGCGCCGCACGGGCGCGCCGCGCGGCTTCCTTCGCCGGCTGCGCGGAGAAGGCGAGCGGCAGCATCACGTTGTCGTAGACCGTGCGGTCGTAGAGCAGCTTCTGGTCCTGGAACACGAGGCCGACGTTGCGCCGCAGGTACGGGATCGCCGCGCGCTTCAGCGCGCCGACGTTCTGGCCGTTGACGATCACGCTCCCGGAGCTCGGGCGCTCGATCGCGGGGATGAGCTTGAGCAGCGTCGACTTGCCGGCGCCGGAGCGGCCGGTGATGAAAACGAGCTCGCCCGGCTCGACGGCGAAGGTCACGCCGCGCAGCGCTTCCTCGCCGCCGGGATAGCGCTTGGCGACGGCCGAGAAGCTAACCAACCAGCGCCTCGGCGAACTCGCGCGCCTTGAAGGGGCGCAGGTCGTCGATGTCCTCGCCGACGCCGACGAACAGCAGCGACAATGGCCGCTCGCGCGCCTCCTTGGATCGCGCAAGCGCGATGGCGCAGACCACGCCGCCCTTCGCGGTGCCGTCGAGCTTGGTGAGCACGAGGCCGGTGAGGCCGAGCGCATCGTCGAACGCCTTGACCTGCGCAATGGCGTTCTGGCCGGTGTTCGCATCGAGCACCAGCAGCACCTCGTGCGGCGCGTCGGCTTGCGCCTTGGCGGCGACGCGCTTCACTTTGCGGATCTCCTCCATCAGGTGCAGCTGCGTCGGTAGCCGACCCGCAGTGTCCGCAATGACCACATCGCTACCACGTGCCCGCGCCGCGTTGAGCGCATCGAAGACCACGGCGCCCGGATCGCCGCCGGCCTGCGCGATGACCGGCACGCCGTTTCTCTCGCCCCAGACGACGAGCTGCTCGAGCGCCGCGGCGCGAAAGGTGTCGCCCGCCGCGAGCAGCACGCTCTTGCCCTGCGATTGCAGCCACTTGGCGAGCTTGCCGATCGAGGTGGTCTTTCCCGAGCCGTTGACGCCGGCGATCATGATGGTGAAGGGCCGCGCGCGCGACGTGTCGAGCGAGCGCTCCAGCGGACGCAGCAGCTCCGCCACCGAGTCCTTGAGCGCCCGCTTGAGAGTTTCGCCGTCTTCGATGCGCTCCTGGCGCGCCTTCTCGCGCAGTGAATTCACCAGCCAGTCGGTGGCGGCAACGCCGCAGTCGGCTTGCAGGAGCGCCGTCTGCAGATCCTCGAACAGCGACTGGTCCACGCGGCGGCGGACGAAGAGCTCGGAGACGGGCGTGTCGAGCGCTTGCCGCGTGCGCGCGAGACCGTTCTTCAGGCGCGCGGCCCAGGAAAGCGCTGCTACCATGGATCAATGCATTCTAGCAAAGGGCAAATCCGCATCATCGCGGGCGAGTATCGCGGCCGGCGCATTCGCGTCGCCTCGCGTCCGGGCCTGCGCCCGACGCCCGACCGCGTGCGCGAGACGCTGTTCAACTGGCTCGGACAATGGCTCGACGGCGAGAGTTGCCTCGATCTTTTCGCCGGCGCCGGCGCGCTCGGCTTCGAGGCGGCCTCGCGCGGCGCTGCGCGCGTCGTGATGGTCGAATCCGACCGCGCGGCGTTTGCTGCCCTGCAGGCGACGCGCGACAGGATCGGCGCCCGCGCCGTAGAGCCGGTCTTCGACGATGCGCTCGCGTATCTCGCAAGGGCGCGCGAGCGCTTCAGCGTGGTTTTCCTCGATCCGCCGTTCAGGCAGAATGCGCTGCCCGCGGTGCTCGAGCGGCTCGAGCCGCGGCTCGCCGACGGCGCGCGCGTCTATATCGAAGCGCCCGCGGCGTGCACGCTGTGCGGCCGCTGGCGCGAGCTGAAGAGCGCGCGCGCCGGCCAGGTGAGCTACCAGCTCTTCCAGTGGAGTAGCCATGATCAAGGCGGTGTACCCGGGAACGTTTGATCCGCTCACCCGCGGCCACGAGGACCTCGTGCGCCGCGCGAGCACGCTGTTCGACGGCGTGATCCTCGCCATCGCCGACAGCAAGGCGAAGAAGCCCTACTTCTCGCTCGACGAGCGCATCGCCATGGCGCGCGAGGTGCTGGCCGATGTGAAGAACCTGCAGGTGACGGGATTCAGCGGCCTGCTCACCGATTTCGTGCGCAAGCAGGGTGCGCGCGTCGTGCTGCGCGGCTTGCGCGCGGTGTCGGACTTCGAATA
>DASQIG010000106.1:0-8486 GCA_035631735.1 Burkholderiales bacterium
AAGCCTCTGGAGCGACGCCGAGGCCGCGCAGTACAGCGGCCCGCTCGGACCGCGCGTCTACACCTCGCGCCTCCTCGGCCGCGACAAGTCGCTGGTGCTGCACGGCGGCGGCAACACCTCGGTCAAGCTGCGCGAGAAGAACCTCTTCGGCGAGGAGGAAGACGTCCTCTACGTCAAGGGCAGCGGCTGGGACCTCGAGACGATCGAGGCCGCCGGCTTCACGCCCGTGACGCTCGGCTACGTGCAGCGGCTCGCGGTGCTTTCCAGCCTGAGCGATCCGCAGATGGTGAACGAGCTCAACACGCACACGCTGCGCGCGGGCGCGCCATCGCCGTCGGTGGAAACCATCCTGCACGCCAGCCTGCCGCATCCGTACGTCGACCACACGCACGCCGATGCAGTGCTTTCGGTCTCGAACGCACCGGACGGTGAAAAGCGGGTGCGCGAGATCTACGGCGACCGCGTGGTCGTCATCCCGTACATCATGGCGGGGTTCGATCTCGCCGCGTATTGCGCGCGCGAGTTTCCGCGGCAGGCGGGCAAGCGCACGATCGGCATGGTGCTGCTCTCGCACGGCATCTTTTCCTTCGGCAAGGACGCCCGCGAGTCCTACGAGCGCATGATCGAGCTCGTCTCCATGTCCGAGGAGTACCTGCAGCGCAAGAAGGCGTGGCACTTCGCGGCGCAGGTCGCACGGCCCGGCGCCGCGAAGCGCGAGGAAATCGCCCAACTGCGCCGCGCTATCTCCGATCAGGCGGGCACTCCACTGGTGCTGCGGGTAAACGACAGCCCCAAGTTTCTCGGCTTCGCACAACGCACCGACGTCGAGCGGCTCTCGCAGCAGGGGCCGGCTACACCGGACCACGTGATCCGCACCAAGCCCTTTCCGATGCTCGGGCGCGACGTCGGCGCCTACGCGCGCAAATATCGCGAGTACTACGAGCGCCATGCGGCGCAAGCGAAGGAGAAGAAGACCATGCTCGACGCCGCGCCGCGCATGGCGCTCGACCCGACGCTCGGGTTTGTCGCCGCGGGCCGCACGGCGAAGGACACGGCGATCGTGGAGGAGCTCTACGAGCACACGATCGACGTCATCCTGCGCGCGGAGGCGCTCGGTGGCTGGCGCGCGCTCGAGCAGCGCCACACCTTCGACATCGAGTACTGGGACCTCGAGCAGGCGAAGCTGCGCAAGGCCGGCTCCCCTCCTCCGTTCACTGGCGAAGTGGTGCTCGTCACCGGCGCCGCCTCGGGCATTGGCAAGGCCTGCGTCGAATCGTTCCTCAAGCGCGGCGCGGCGGTGGTGGCGCTCGACCGCAATCCGGCGATCGAGTCGCTGTGGAAGCGCCCGGACGTGCTCGGCGTCACCTGCGACCTCACCGACGCAGAGGCGATCGACGCGGCGTTCGATGCGGCAGTGAAGCGCTTTGGCGGCATCGACATGCTGGTGCTGAACGCTGGAATCTTCCCCTCCTCCCAGGCGATCCAGGACATCCCGGCGGAGAGCTGGCGCAGCGCCATGTCGGTCAACGTCGAGGCGAACCTGCTGGTGATGCAGGCGTGTCATCCGCTTCTCAAGCTCGCGCCGCGCGGCGGGCGCGTGGTCGTCATCGGCTCCAAGAACGTGCCGGCGCCGGGACCGGGGGCCGCGGCTTACTCGGCCTCCAAGGCGGCGCTGAATCAGCTCGCGCGCGTCGCCGCACTCGAATGGGCTAAGGACGGCATCCGCATCAACACGCTGCATCCGAACCAGGTGTTCGACACCGCGTTATGGACCGACGAAGTGCTCGCGTCGCGAGCCAAGGCCTACAACATGACGGTCGAGCAATACAAGAAGAACAACCTGCTCCGCACGGAGGTTTCCTCGAAGGATGTCGCCGAGCTCGCGGCCGAGATGTGCGGGCCGCTCTTCGCGAAGACGACCGCCGCGCAGGTGCCGGTGGACGGGGGCAACGAGCGGGTCGTTTGAAGAAGAAGAAAAACAGACCGGTGGAGCCGATTCGCTGGCGCGGCGACCGCCTCGAGCTCCTCGACCAGCGCCTGCTGCCGGACAAGAAGCTCTACGTCACCTGCCGTACCGCCGAGCAGGTGGCGAAGGCTATCCGCGATATGGTAGTGCGGGGCGCGCCGGCGATTGGCGTCGCGGCGGCCTTCGGCGTCGTGCTGGGCAACGGCGCGCCGAAGGCCTACGAAGTGCTGGCCAACAGCCGGCCGACGGCGGTGAATCTCTTCTGGGCGCTCGAGCGCATGAAGAAGGCCACCGATCTGGAAGCGGAGGCGCGCGCCATCTACGACGAAGACCTGGCGGCGAACCGCGCGCTCGGCGCGCGCGGCGCCGAGCTCATTCCGTCCGGCGCGCGCGTCATGACCCACTGCAACACCGGCGCGCTGGCGACGGCCGGGCATGGAACGGCGCTCGGCGTCGTGCGATCGGCGAAGGGAAAGAAGGTGTCGGTCATCGCCTGCGAGACGCGGCCCTACCTGCAGGGTGCGCGGCTCACCGCTTGGGAATGCGTGCAGGAAGGCATCCCGTGCACGCTCATTACCGACAACATGGCGGGCCACCTGATGAGCCGGGGCGACGTCGATCTGGTTATCGTCGGCGCGGACCGTATCGCCGCCAACGGCGATGTGGCGAACAAGATCGGCACCTACAGTCTCGCCGTGATGGCGAAGCGCCACGGCATCCCGTTCTACGTCGCGGCGCCGCTCTCCACGTTTGATTCGCAGATCCCCGACGGCTCGCACATCCCGATCGAGGAGCGGCCGGCGCACGAGGTGCTGGGCTACCGCAAAGTTCGCTGGGCGCCCAAGGGCGTGCAGGTGCGAAATCCCGCGTTCGATGTCACGCCCGCCGAGCTCATCACCGGGATCATCTGCGAGAAGGGCGTGGTGCTGCATCCCACGGCGGAAAAGATCCGCGCGCTGGTGGCGGGCGAGCCCGCGCGCCTCATCTCCTGCGCCGGCGCACGGCTCTGACCTTCCCGCTGCTGCCGCCGCCGCAGAAGAACTGATCGCCGCCATCGGACTCCAGCCCCGAGACGCGCACTCCTGGCGGCATCTCGATCCGCTCGAGGACCTCTCCCGATCCGGGATCGACGCGGCGCAGGTCGCTCTCGTCACCCTCCCAGGTGCCGTGCCACAGCTCGCCGTCGACCCAGGTGACCCCCGTGACGAAGCGGTTGGACTCGATCGTGCGAAGGATCTTCCCGGTTTGCGGATCGATTTGATGGATCTTGCGCTCCCGATACTGCCCCACCCAGAGCGTCCCTTCGGCCCACGCAAGGCCCGAGTCCCCGCCGCCGCCGGGCGCGGGGATCGTGGCAAGCACACGGCCGCTCTTCGGATCGATCTTCTGGATGCGATCCTCGGCGATCTGATACAGGTGGCGGCCATCGAAGGCCGTTCCTGCATGCGCGGCGACATCGAGCGAGCGCAGCATCTTCCCGCTCGCGGGATCGAGGGCGCTCAGCCTATCTCCGGCAGCAAACCAGACCTGCTCGCCGTCGTAGCTGACCCCATGCACGTGGTCGACTCCCGGAAAGGGCCCATATTCGCGGACGATTTTTGCCGCTGATCGCTTCATGTTTCCATCCTAGTTGGTCGGTAATGGAGTGGGGAGTAACAAGGTCGTCGTGAATCCCGGCACGGGCGGGGTCGTCCAACGACGAGCGCGCCCGCGGCCAAACGACTGCACCTTGCCTGCTGCTGTGAGCGAGTCTAGCGCGCGCTGCACCGTGCGCTGGCTGGTCCCGAGCGCAAGCGCAAGGGCCGAGCTCGACCACGATTCACCGTCCGCGAGGAAGGCGAGCACTGCGGCGTGCTGGTCCTCGACCGGCCGCGCCAGCACGACGACATCGCGCGCGCGGCGCGGCGTCAGCGCAAACCCGTCCTTCGTCGCGCTCACGCGCGCGAGCGCACGAAGCATGGTTCGAAGCCGTCCGAGTTCGACCCGCAAGCGCGCGCGATGCGATTCATCGGCGTGCTTCGCCCGGAAGGCGCGGGCGATGAGCGTGCCTCTGGTCACGTCTGCCGGCCATGCTTCGGCGAGGGCGCGTGCGAGCGTGAATAACACGGGACGCCTTGCGAGCGACACGACGGCACGCGTGTCGCGCACGGCATAGCGGCATGCGTCCACGACGAGAGCTTTCGACCCGAGTAACGCTTCAACATCCTCGAGCAGAACGGGTCGCGCCTCGCCGCGCGCGATGAGGCGCGCCGCGGTCGTGTTCAGGACGAGGAATGCGCTTTCGACCTCGGCCGCCAGCGCCGGGATACCTGCCTCGCGCGCCGCCTGATCGGCGCGCGCGCGCGCAGCGCGCGCCGTCCCCGCGCGCAGACGCCGGATGGCGATGCCGGCAGCGATGAGTTCGTGCGCGGCGCGCAGCGCGGGCGGCAGCGGCGCAGGATCGAGCCGCGCGAGCGTCCGCTCGGCGTCGTCAAGGCGCCCGATCAGGAGCAGTCGCCGCACCTCCAGATACCGCGCATGCGCGGCGTTCACCCGATCGCCGTGCTCTTCGAGCATCGCGCGCGCCGCGTCGAGCGCCTTAGCCGGCCAGCCGAGGTCGCGCGCAGCAAGCGCGATCTCCGCTTCGGCCACAAGGCACCTCGCGCGCGCCACGAGCTCTCGAGGACTGAAGGCACGTCCAGCCGCTCGCAGCAAAACCCTTGCTCGAGCGAGATCGCCGAGCTGAGCCATCGCGATGCCGCGAAGTGCGAGCGCGGGGGCGTCGTCGCGCAAGGCGACCCGGTTGAGTGCGCCGAGGGGATCACCTGCCGCGAGCGCACGCGCCGCAGCCGTGATCAGCGAGTCCACCGGAATCCCGCCACACTTGTCACTCCCACCGTTCGATGCCCAGCACCTAATCTATCCCGCGACTTCCAACCAGCAAGGAGACAAGAGCGATGGCGAAGCACAGAACCGGGACACGCGAGCAGTGGCTCGCAGCACGGCTCGAGCTGCTCAAGGCGGAGAAGGACCTCACGCGGCGCAGCGACGACGTTACGCAGCGGCGGCAGGAGCTGCCGTGGGTGCGGGTCGACAAGGGGTATCGGTTCGAGACGGACCAGGGGAGCGCGTCGCTGGCAGAGCTCTGCAGAGGGCGCTCGCAGCTCCTCGTCTACCATTTCATGTTCGGGCCCGACTATACGCAGGGATGTCCGTCCTGCTCGGCGATCGCGGACGGATTCAACGGCGTCTTCATCCACCTTGAGAACCACGACGTTGCGTTCACCGCGGTGTCGCGGGCGCCGCTCGCGAAACTGCAGGCGTACAAGCGGCGGCTGGGATGGACCTTCCCTTGGGCGTCCTCGTTCGGTAGCGACTTCAACGCCGATTTCAATGTCTACTTCTCGGAAGCGCAGCAGCGCGCGGGCATCGAATACAACTTCAGGCACGAGCAGCCGTGGCCGCCACTGACCGGCGAAGGGCTTCCGAGTCGTATGGAGGGGACGCCTGTCGCCGACACCGCGGCCTCGACTGGAACCGACGTCGCGACGTTCACGCGCGAGCGCCCGGGAATGAGCGCCTTCGTGCTCGAGGACGGCGCCGTCTACCACACCTACTCCGCCT
The DNA here is from genome assembly GCA_035631735.1 of Burkholderiales bacterium. Lineage (GTDB taxonomy): Bacteria > Pseudomonadota > Gammaproteobacteria > Burkholderiales > SG8-39 > SCGC-AG-212-J23. The sequence continues at coordinate 5,570 of DASQIG010000106.1, forward strand.
ATGCGCGCGGACTGGACGGCCTGTGGGGCATGTACCAGTGGCTCGACCGGGCCCCCAAGGGGCGCAACGAAACGGGCATCTGGTGGCGCCGCCATGACGAGTATGGCAAGCGCTGAGGCAGGTCTCGTGGGCGTCGCTTCCGAGCGAGCGTTCTTCGGAGTCTCGGCGCTGCTCTTCGCCGCGAGCGCCGCGGCGACGATCGTCTGGTGCACGTTCATCTCGGCGATGGACGGGATGCCGATGCCCGGCGGCTGGACCATGTCAATGGCGTGGATGCGCATGCCGGGCGAGACGTGGCCCGGCGCAGCGGCGTCGTTCCTTGGCACGTGGGTCGTAATGATGGTCGCAATGATGCTGCCATCTCTGGTGTCAATGCTGCGGCGCTACCGTCACGCCGTCGGAACCGGCGAGACGCGCCTGGGTCGGCTGACCGCGCTGGTGGGCCTCGGTTACTTCGTCGTCTGGACGGTATTCGGAATGGCCGCCTTTCCGCTGGGTGTCGTGCTGGCGGCGATCCTGATGCAGCAGCCGGCGCTGGCGCGCGCAGTACCCATCGCGGCGGGTGTGGTCGTCCTCGTCTCCGGCGCGCTGCAGTTCACCGCGTGGAAGGCACATCATCTTGCCTCCTGTCGGCAGCTACCCGGGCTTGGCCGCACGCTTCCAGCCGACGCCGGTACGGCGTGGCGACACGGCCTGCGCCTCGGTCTGCACTGCACCCAGTCAAGCATCAGTCTGATGGCGATCCTCCTCGTCATCGGCGTCATGAACCTGGGCGCGATGGCAGTCGTGACGGCAGCCATCACCGTCGAACGTCTCGCACCGGCCGGTGAGCGCGTCGCGCGAGCCATCGGAGCTGTCGTCGTTGGAACAGGTTTGTTTCTGATCGCGCGAGCAGCCGGACTGATCGCGTAGCGCCTACGGCCGCACCGCCGGTGTCTCGAGCTTCATGCCGCGCGCGCGCCACATGAGATAGAGCTCGAGCTGCACCATTTCCGGCGAGCCGTACGCGTAGGGCTCCGCGCGCACGCCGATCATGCAGTTGCGCAATCGGCGCTCGAGCGAGCCCATGCCCTGCCACTCCAACCGGTAGATCGGGTAGCCGGTCGCATGGCCCTGCGGTATCGGACTGCCGGCGAGCAGTTTCCCCCAGTTGTCGTCGTGGCATTGCGAGCAGGCGAGATTGAGCTGGCCTTGCCGGCGCTCGTAGAGCGCGCGACCCGCCTCGATGTGTGGCCGCGTGGCGTCGTTGGCTTCGATGGCGATCGGCATGCCGCGCGACTGCCGGCCCACATAGGCGGTTAGCGCGAGCAGCTCCCGGCTTTCGTACGCGAACGCCGGCGCGCGCTGGCGCTCCACGCGACATGCGTTGATGCGCTGCTCGAGGTTGATCAGCTTGCCGCCGGCCACGGTCGGGTAGCGCGCGGCGACGCCCTTCATGCTCTGCGCCGCGTCGCCATGGCAGCCGGCGCAGGCGCGCGCCGCAGCGCCATCGGGGCGGTTCCACAGCGTCTCGCCATCGAGCAGCGCGAAGAGCGCGGGATTGGTCGTGTCGTCGTCCTGCATGGCGCGCGTCTCGCGCCCCATGAATTCGTACCCCGAGCGCCGTTCGCCGAGCGGTATCTCGCCAGCCTGGAGGCACGCGCAAAACGCGGCAAAGAGAAGCGCCGCGGCCCTCAAACGACCTTGAGCTCCGCCTTGTAGGTGGCGAGGTAGCCGTTGTCGCCGGTCCACGTGAATTCCAGCGCGCCGCTCTCGGTGGCGACCATGGTGAAGGCGATGAGCGGGTTGGCCGCCATCGCCGGGTGCAGCTCGGCGCGGAACACCTCGACGCCGTTATAGCTGCAGACGAACTGCGTGATGATGTCACGCGGCACGAGCTCGCCCATCTGCGTGCGCCGGAAGCCGGTCTCCATGACGTGCTGCGCGAGCGTCTTGATCTCGATGATCTCGCCGCGCCTGGCGCTCGCGGGGACGGTGACTGCGACGCGCGCCATCAGATGAGCCCCTCCTCGAGGCAGGCCGAGAGCGTCACCACCACCGAGACGCTGTCGGACCAGTACGAGCCGTCGGAGAGCTCGGCGATGGCGATTACGAGTCCCGTGTCCGCGATGCGCGCGCGTGTCGAGACAGTCGCGCGGCCGGCGCGCGGGCCGAGATGGGCGGTGATCACGTAGGGCTGCGGATTCTTCTCGGTGAAGATGTGGATCGCTTTCACATGGCTGGCCGCGGTCATCGGACTGTCCACTGTGACCGAGACCGGCACGGTGTTGCCGTTGTCGATCAACGGCGGCACGTCGAGCGTCACCTTGCCCACGCGTAGCGGCGCATCGCCCACTACCTTGCTGATCGCCGCCTCGAGCGCTGCCTTGCGCTTCGCCTGGATATTGGGATCGAGCTGCGCGCCCAGCTCGCCGGCGGCGAGCGTGCCGCAGGCGAGCGCGAGAAATTGGCGGCGGGTGGTCATTTCAGCGTGACGAGATAAGCGACGACGTCCTCGATCTGCCCGGCGCTGAGCACCGGCTTGCCCCGATACGAGGGCGCGACGCGGGTGAACCCGTCGGTCTTGAAATACGCGGGCATGATGGTCTGCGGATTGGCGCGCGCCGGATCGACGAGGCGCGCCCGGATCTCGCCCTCGGTGAGGCGCGAGCCGACGCCCCGCAGGTCGGGCGCAAGATTGCCCTGGAAACGCTCCTCCGGAAATGGACCGCTGTGGCAGAGCAGGCAAAGGCCAACCTGCCGGTTCGCGACGATCGCCCGGCCCCGCTGCGGGTCGCCCTTGGCGCCCGACAGCGGGGTTGATGGTCCATCGGCTCGTGCGCCGGCCACCAGCAACAGCACGAGCGCCCAGCCGATCACACGAGCTCGATCCCGTGGTTCTTGAGCGGCACGCTGCGGATGCGCTTACCGGTTGCGC